>CAISKH010000360.1 GCA_903885865.1 uncultured Mucilaginibacter sp. | reverse complement strand
GCGCCTGTTTTAACCCCCGGTTAATGGTGATGCGCACCAGCGTTAAATTAATATTTCCGGGCGGTATGTAACCTATGAAGTTGGCTATGAGCCCGAGAAAGAAAGTTAGGAAGATCATTGTTTCAAAGATATGTTTTAGATGTGCAGATATGCAAATGTGCGGATGTGCAGATGATATGGTTAGCAGGGGATGCTACTAAAACCATACCGCATAATTTCTATCTTTACCCCTCTATGATGGATTACCAGCTCTATACCTTAGCCAACGGCATCAGGATAATGTACAAATACGCGCCATCGGCAATAACGCATTGTTGTTTGCTGGTGAATGCCGGCTCGCGCGATGAACAGGAACACCAGGAGGGGCTAGCCCATTTTATTGAGCATTTGCTATTTAAAGAAACCGAACGCCGAAATACCAGCCAGATATTAAACCGGCTGGAACTGGTAGGGGCCGATCTGAACGCCTATACCACCAAGGAATACACCTGCATACACGCCTCGCTGTTAAACCCCTATTTGGAGCGCACTATTGACTTGTTTGAGGATATTTTTTTTCATTCCACCTTTCCGGAAGATGAACTGGAAAAAGAACGGGGGGTAATACAGGATGAGATAGCCTCGTACCTTGACCAGCCCGAAGAAGCTATACAGGATGACTTTGAGGACCTGCTTTTTAAGGGCCACCCGATAGGCAAAAACATATTGGGCACAACCGAAACCGTCGGGGTGCTGAGCCGTACCGATATGAAGCAGTTTATAGCCGCCAATTACAATACCGCCGAAATGGTATTTGCCGTTTTTGGAAATTATCCGTTTAAAAAGGTTATAAAACTGGCGGATAAATATTTTGGTAACATCGCCCCGAATTATGCAAAAAAAAGCAGGATAATTCCCCGCGCTAATGATGGCGGACGGCATATTGTACATAAGCCAATTTCGCAAACGCATTGTTTGATAGGTAACCAGGCTTATTCTTCATCGCACAAAAGCAAAACAGGGCTTTTATTGCTCAACAACCTGCTGGGCGGCATAGGAATGAGTAACAGGCTGAACCTGGAAATACGCGAAAAATATGGCATTGCTTATACCATCGAATCAAACTATACACCGTTAACCGATACGGGTATTTTTTCCATCTATTTTGGTACCGATACCGAAAAGACCGACAAAGCCGCCAGGCTGGTGCATAAGGAATTGAAAAAATCACGCGACCGAAAGCTGGGCACCTTGCAACTGCACCAGGCAAAACAAAAATTTATTGGCCAGATAGCTTTAGCCGAGGAGAACCGCATGAGCCTGATCATATCGATGGCAAAAAGCCTGATCGATTTTAATTGTGTGGATACGCTGCCGCAGCTTTTTGAAAAGATAAACAACGTAACTGCCGAACAACTGCAGGAGATCAGCAACGAGATATTTGATGAAAGCAAAATGATAACCCTGCTGTTTGAGCCTAAGGAATAAAGGCTATTGGCGTGTTGGCGCTTAGTTCTAAGTCGAAAGTCATAAGTCCTAAGTAAAAGAAAAGGACAAAAAAATTCAACTTATGACTTCCGACTAAAGACTATTGACTTGACATTAGCTAACTATACGTTATGAGATGATCCAGCCTTTGGCGGCTTTTTTATTTCGCCAATATGCGGGCAGTTACAGCTTTTATGAAAAATTCCGCAGGCGGAAAGACTCGTTGAAAATAACACCAAAGCTATAAGGAACCTGTTTTTTAACATGGTTAAATGTAAAAATTTCGTTATTTATTATTATACGCCAATAACTGATTTATAACTCTCGGAAGTTAACAAAGAATCAATATCAGCCACGTCATTAATGATTATTTTTACCATCCAGCCATCACCGTAAGGGTCGGTATTAACCAGTTCGGGCTGGCTGTCTAATAACGGATTTGTTTCTGTTATAGTTCCGGTAACAGGCATAAACAGGTCCGAAACTGTTTTAACAGCTTCAATAGTGCCAAAAACATGCTCTTTCTCCACTACTTTACCCACCGAAGGAATATCTACATAAACAATATCGCCTAATTCGTGCTGTGCAAATTCGGTAATGCCAATGTAAGCGTTGTTACCTTCTATTCTTATCCATTCGTGGTCCTTGGTGTATTTTAGTTCGGCGGGAAAGTTCATATTACTATCTGTTTATTTTAGCCAAAAATAAGAAAAGTTTATACAACCCCGTTAAATAACCCAATTAAACCGTAATTTTAATCAATCAATTTTTAAACTGAATTGTTGGTGATTACCAATACCGTGTAGAATGAAAAATATAAAGCTGTTCCTGTATGCAGCACTATCCGTTTGGTTATTACAAGCCTGCCATCCTGCAAAAAATACAGGTGCCGCTGATGATGATACAGCGAATATGGCCGCTGATACCTTAAAAAAGGTAGTTGTTCCGATTGATAAAGATGATATAAAATTTATTACCGATATCTACGCGGCTTGTATGGCCGAAATACAGTTAGGCAAGCTGGCCAAACAACAGGGACAGGATAAAAGAATAAAAAACTTTGGCGCCATGATGGTGAAAGATATTACAAGAGGTAAACTGCGCGTGGCCGCCCTTGCCAAAGCAAAGAAAATAACCCTGGTTGATTCTGTTACAACAGCCGACCAACAAGCCATCAGCAGCCTGGCAAAAAGATCGGGCAGGGATTTTGATAATGCTTACCTGAACAAATCAAAAACCGATTATAAAAAAGCCTACGATATGTTCCAGGGCGTTGCCAAACATGCGGACGATAAGGATATAAAAGCATTCGCCAACAAAAACATACTTACCCTAAAGCGCCATCTGGATGATATTGACGCGATACACGACAGCATGAAATAGTTAATTTATAAAGCTATTTTTGCATAAGCCTGATTAAAACAATATTTTCGGCTTTTTCACACAAATATGTCATCACCTATAGTAACCGGTTTAATGGCCTACGGCATGTCGGGCCGAATATTCCACGCGCCGTTTTTTAGCACTAATCCGCAGTTTAAACTAAAGGCCGTTGTTGAGCGGCATCAAAAAAAAATGGCGACGGCTTACCAGGATATCGTGAGCTATAACTCGGTTGATGAATTGCTGAACGATAGTGAAATTGAGCTCATTATTGTTAACACCCCCAACTTTACGCATTTTGATCTCGCCAAACAGGCCCTAAGGGCCGGCAAGTATGTGCTGATAGAAAAGCCCGCTGCGGGCAACGCCGCCGAAATAAAGGAACTATATGAAGTGGCCCGTGAAAACAACCGCAAAGTAATGGCCTATCAAAACAGGCGGTGGGATAGTGATTTCCTGTCGGTTGCAGCAATTATTGAAAGTGGGAGATTGGGTAAACTGGCCGAAGTAAATTTCAGATATGACCGTTATAAGCCTGAGCTGAGCATTAAACCGTTTAAAGAAACTAAAGATACACCCATAAACGGCATAGTATATGAACTTTGCCCGCATTTAACGGACCAGGCCATACATTTGTTCGGGCGGCCGTTATCGTTTGATAAATTTATTACCATACAACGCGAAAACTCGGAAGTGCCTGATTATGTGAATTACCGGTTAAACTACCCGGGCGGTTTAGTGGTTAACTTAACCTCAGGTTTGCTGATTGCTGACCCGTTACCCGCATTTACGGTACATGGCGCATTGGGCAGCTATAGTAAACACCGGGTTGATGTGCAGGAAGCGCAGCTGGATAAGGGTATGCTGCCCACCGATGATGCCTATGGTATTGAGCCGCCCGCCAGCGAGGGCCGGCTGGTTACGGTTGGCGCCGATGGTGAAAAGAGCATAGAATTTATGCCGTCGGTAAAAGGCGATTATTCGAATTTATTTTACGCGGTGTATCATGCCATACGCAATAATACGTTATACCCCATAACAGAAGAACACTTAACCTGGCAAATGGAAATGCTGGAAGCTTAATATTATTTATAGTAATGAAAAAACTCATCTTATTTTTTGGCCTTGTACTTGCATCTATATGCAGTTACGCGCAAAATAGCAATCCCGGTGCCGCAATACCGCCTTACAGCATATTAACAACCGACAGCAATTATGCCACTCCTGCCAACCTTAAAAAGCACCGGAAATTAATGCTTATTTATTTTGCACCGGATTGCCCGCATTGCCAGCATTTAACCGAAGAAATGAAGCCCAAAATGAAAGAGTTTGGCAATACCCAGATAGTAATGATCACCTGGACCAGTATAAAGGAGATCAAGGATTTTGTGCGCGATTATGATCTGAAAAAATATCCAAATATAACCGTAGGTACAGAGGGTACTACGTATGCTGTATTAAGATATTTTAATGTGCAAACAACCCCCTACATTGCCATTTATAACAGTAACGGCAAACTGGCAAAAGCCTTTGATAAAGCCCCCGAAATTGATAAACTCATAACAATGGTTAAAAACGCTGATAAGTAACGACAAAATCGAAATGCCCCATAGGGTTTTTAGAAATGCGCCGTAGGCGCAAAAGGTCGGTAGAAAAATATAATAAACAATATTTAGCGTGCCGTCGGTACGCAACACCGTTTGTTCCGTACCGATGGCACGGTATTTTCTATATAATTTATTGTTCTACCGACCTGTAACCCCGATGGGTTTTTCCTTTACTTAATTACATTGCCCTACGGGGCAAATGATTTTGTTATATCGAACTCACCCTCAGTGATTTTCTTCCTCATCAACTTTAGCCGCCGGTGGTACAGTGGTTTCACCGATCGCGAAATACTTCTCCAACTCGGCCAGGGTTGATGAACTGGTGGCTATATCTTTTATGAGCTTCCCTTTTTCCATTAATAATATCCGGTCGCAAACATCGGTGATATGGTTAAGGTCATGGCTCGAAACAAGGGTGGTCACTCCCTTTTTATTTACATCCTTCAGTATATTCTTTAACCTGAACTGCGTGGTAGGGTCAATGTTGGCAAAAGGTTCGTCGAGCATTAAAAACTCCGGCTGCTGTAAAAGGCATGAAGCAATACCCACCTTGGTTTGGTTGCCTTTTGAAAGATCGCGGATATATTTGCCTTTTTTTAATATTTCCCCGTTAAAAAAATCGGCGTACCCGGCTAAAAAATCATCTACATGCGCGCGGGTTTGCTGGTGCAGGCCGCCAATGAAATAAAAATATTCTTCGGGGGTAAGGTAATCTATTAAAAAACCTTCGTCGAGGTAGGAGGCGGTATAGTTTTTCCAGTTTTCGTGCCCGGCCACAGGTTCATTGTTCGACAGTACTTCGCCGGTTTCGGGGCGTATCAGGTCAAGTATCATACGGAACAGGGTAGTTTTGCCCGCGCCGTTATTGCCCACCAAACCAACACTCTCACCTTTCCTTATCTCCAGTTGCGGAATGTTTACAACAATAACGCCGCTATAAACTTTCTTTAAATCTTTTATCTGTATCATTATTACTTGTTTCTAAAACCTTCGGTTATGGTAAATTTTCGTTTGTAAAAATCGGCCTCTAATACCTGTATCCAGTAGTTGCGGGTAAGTATGCCTGCTACGCCAATAGCAGCCATCAATGCAAGCCCCAGGTTGGGGTGCCCCCATATTTTAAAAGGTATATAAATAATAAACGGGGCTATATACAATGGCAAGCCTAACAGCAGCTGCGATGCGCCTACACCTTCCCAGTTAAATGATGCGCCCCGGCTCAAGTCTATCCGTTTGGCGTTTCGGTTGGCAAAGTACAATACAATAGTAATACTTACGCCCAAGTTCCACAGGTACATTATAAAGTGTATGAGCAATACATGCCATCCGAAATATACGTAAGGGATCGTCAGCAAAAACGCTGCTGTTGATGCAACTGTAAATAATAAATATTTCCCCTTTAAAAAGTTGGTAAAGTTTACCTTGCTTACCATTAACCCATCAAAGTGCGAGGCCTGCCAACTATACATAAACTGCCCGTAGCTAATAATAAAAAACCCCGTCATGAACATACCTATAAAAACTTTAAATGTGTCGCTGTCTTTTAACCCGGGCTTGCCATAAAATATTAAGCCATAAAACAGGAAAAGCAGCGACATCACCAACGATGAGCGCGGGCGCTTATTACGAAGCATTAGTTTGATCTCGTTTGCAACCAGGTCGCCTGTAGCGCCGAAATAATTGAGTATAGGGAACTCTGTACTGCTTTTATACTTATCTTTTTTAGCGCTTAACTCTTCGAGGTAAAGATTTTGTTTGAGGTATAAAAAGTTTAAATAAAACATACCCGCGCCCAGCAATACCGGCACCCGCGCTATAACAGGATGGTGCATTAAATTACCAAAAAACAGGTACGATATGTTACGTATGGAAATGATGTGCCACATAAAATCGGCCAGCCCTATCAATACCATTACCGCGGCTACAATTAAAAATATCCAGCCGTTTAAGTTTGCTTTGCGCTTAATGTACAGCGCCAGGTAATTATTAAAAATAGAGATGCCGAAAATAGAAATGATAAAGGCTAAAGCCACCGTGCCGCCCGCATCATGCAGCACTACTTTAAAAATAAACGGGAAGAAAAGTATAACGGGCCATAAATTAAATACCGAAAACATGGCCGTTAGCGCCAGGTACCCCACAATGGTATTACGTTTAATGGGGAGCTGCAAATAGGGTTGAACACGTAAGGTAGGCAGCTCCTGCAACTGTAACCGCGAAAATAACTCAAAAAGGTAATAGATGAGAATTATACCACAGAAGGAAAAGATCAGCGAATCGTTGGGAAAAAGATGTTTCAAAACTTTATCCAGGAAAAAGCCCACAAGGAGCATATTTAGCAGCAGGTACAAGATTAAAACAGCCATAACTATGCGTATAGCTATGCTTTTTCCTGTGTTTTTCGACCGCCAGAAGGCCTTTAATTCGTGACTAAAGAAAGTTGAGATCATACCCGCCTTAAAAATGGATCAGTGTAATTAATAAGTGTAATTATAATTAAATAAATTAAGATAAAGGTGAGGTTGCGATCAATATTTGTACCTGTTGCCCCATAATTTTTTTAACTTCTCTTTTGACTCATGCTCGCGCGGGTTGTTACCCGGCTCATATAATTTTGTGCCTTTTAGGGCATCGGGCAAAAAATCAAGGTCAACAAAATTGCCTTCAAAGCTGTGGGCATATTTATAATCTTTGCCGTACCCTATGTTCTTCATCAGTTTGGTGGGCGCGTTGCGCAGGTGCAGGGGCACAGGCAGGTCGCCGGTTTGTTTTACCAGACTCATGGCCGCGCTTATTGCGGTAGTGGCGGAATTACTTTTGGCCGATGTTGCCAAATAAATAGCGGTTTGCGATAAAATGAGCTGCGACTCGGGCATACCGATCACATTCACCGAGTTAAAGCAGGCTTGTGCCAGCAGTAAGGCATTGGGGTTGGCATTACCAATATCTTCGGATGATAAGATGAGCATCCGGCGGGCAATAAACAGCGGGTCCTCGCCCCCGGCAATCATCCGCGCCAGCCAGTAAACCGCGCCGTTGGGGTCGCTGCCGCGCATCGATTTAATAAAGGCCGAAATAATATCATAATGCTGTTCGCCGGCCTTATCATACAGCGCCATGTTTTGCTGCACATGGTCGAGCACCGCTTTATTGGTGATCTCAATTTTTTTGCCTTCGAAAGCATTTACCAGCAACTCGAATATATTCAGCAGCTTGCGGGCATCGCCACCGGAGAGGCGGAGCAGGGCTTCGTTTTCTTTGATGACGATATTCTTTTTGCTGATCACCACATCCTCTTTTTGCGCTTTATCCAGCAAACTCAGCAGGTCATCCTCCTCCAAAGGCTGCAAAATATAAACCTGGCAGCGCGACAGCAGCGCCGATATAACCTCGAAGGATGGGTTTTCTGTAGTAGCGCCTATCAACGTAACTATTCCCCGCTCAACAGCGCCCAGCAGCGAATCCTGCTGCGATTTAGAGAAGCGGTGTATCTCATCAATAAACAAAACAGGTAACGTATCGCCCTGTTCTTTTAGCAGCGACGCGGTTTCAATAACCTCGCGTACATCTTTAACCCCCGAGTTTATGGCGCTGAGCGAAAAGAACGGCCGCGCCAAAGTTTGCGAAATAATATAGGCCAGCGTAGTTTTACCCACACCCGGCGGTCCCCAAAACAACATGGAAGGAATAGTGCCCGACTCGATAGCTTTACGCAATACAGCGCCGTTGCCCACCAGGTGTTGCTGGCCCACATAATCGTCCAGGTTTTTGGGGCGCATACGCTCGGCTAATGGCGGGAGGTTGTTCATGAGGGTAAAATTCTGCAAAGTTTAGGTTAAATCCTAAATATTTTAGTATTTTTAAATGATGAATTATTATAATAAGACGTAAGTTTACTACTTCTAATCATTTTAGATTGTTTGTTAAATGAAAAACAAATTAATTGTACAAGGAATCGAGATCGCATTATCAAGAATAAATAATGAGGACTATATCAGTCTTTCTGACATGGCAAAAGATTTTGGAGGTACCGATCAAATAAAAAATTGGATTAGAACAAGAGCGACTATTGAATATTTAGGTACGTGGGAGGCAATGAATAATTCTGATTTTAACATGGTGGGATTTCACCATGTTAGAATGGAATTAATTTCAGAACGCTTTATAATTTCACCAACACAATGGGCAGAAAGGACTAATGCAATTGGCATTATAGCAAAATCAGGGAGATATGGTGGCGGAACATTTGCACATAAGGATATAGCTTTTGAATTTGGCTCGTGGTTAAGCCCTCAGTTTAAACTGTATTTATATACTGAATTTCAAAGATTAAAAAAGATTGAGTCAAATACTTATAATCTCGAATGGAACGTAAAGAGAATTTTAACAAAAGCAAATTATAAACTTCACACAGACGCTGTAAGAGACTACGTAATTCCTACAATGAATATCACCAAAGATAAAGAATGGATTGTATACGCAAATGAGGCCGATCTGCTAAATATGGCAGTATTTGGATTTACTGCTAAAGCATGGAAAGAAGCAAATCCAACTTTGGCTTTGAGAAACGCCAATCCCAGGGACTATGCAAGTATAAATGAACTGGCGGTTATATCCAGTTTAGAAAGTATTCATTCAATGCTTTTACAGCAAGGTATAGATAAAGCCAATAGGTATAGGTTAATGAAAAATATGGCTACAGAACAATTGGAAAATCTCAAAAAATTAGACATCGTAAAATCATTAAAGAGAAACGACGATATCACATATTTAGGAGACGATGAAAAAAAAGATTGATTTAGAGTCTGCAAAAACCATATTATTAAATAATAAAACCTATAGCAATGATAAATGGACTAATGCTGCAAAATGAAAATCCTGTTTCAGGTGGGTTTTATATAAAAATAATTTTTAACTGAGGGTTGATTGCCGGATGCATCATTATTATCTTTTTGTTGATTTACTTAATAAGAAGAAAGCGGAATAAATGATAACCAACTTCACCCACTCCACCTTCCACCCTATCTGCGATACACTGGCACAAGCCGATGAAGCTCTTGCAGGCATTATCAAAGCGCACGGCTACCCGCCTTTATGGTCGCGCGCCAATACGTTTGAAACGCTGGTGCATATTATTTTGGAGCAGCAGGTTTCGCTGGCATCGGCGTTATCGGCTTTAAAT
>CAISKH010000359.1 GCA_903885865.1 uncultured Mucilaginibacter sp. | reverse complement strand
GGTGGATATGGCCTGTAGTTTGAGTACACCACTAAAATGTTACCGATACCAAAAAACAAACAATTAAAATTACCGAGTGTAAAAAAAATATAGAGTTGAAAAAAATACATAACATTTGCAAACAACAATATGCGTCCAAAAGTGTTACAGAATTAACTGTTTGCTATTCCGGAACGAGGTGGTCAATGGCTCTGGAATGTCTACTGTGCAAACAATTTGCACACAAGTATAGCCAAACATGGAAAAGGAATGAAACAAATTGCGAGTTTATTTAATGGTAAATCACTTTAAATCAATGAATTGTCAAATAAATGACAAAGCATGAAGAGCTATGAAAATCGTACTACTGCGTATGGCATGCAAGAGGTCATCGGTTCGACTCCGATATTCTCCACAAAAAAAGGCCCGGACAATTTAGTCAGGGCCTTTTAATTTAAATAGAGTAAGTTGTATTACGTCAACTCCACTTCTTCCGGAATATCACTCGGTTTATCAACGCTCGCGTCGCCTGTTGGCTTTTTATGCCAGTAGGAGGCCAGTACCGAGCCGGTAACGTTCATTAACGGCCCAAACACAGCAGGCGCTAAACCAACGGTTGCCATTTTGCCCATTTCTTTGGCTATGCCCGACGCGAGGCCGCCGTTTTGCATGCCTACTTCAATAGCCATGGTGCGGCAATCGCGCTCGTTCATCTTGAATAACCGGCCCGACCAGTAACCCAGCGTATAGCCCAATAAATTATGGATCAATACTAATAATAACAGCAGGGGGCCAATAGTTAAAAGGCTGTCGCGGCCCGCAGCGGTAATAATTACGATGATGAACGCTATGCCAAACATAGATACCACAGGCATAGCGGTATCCAGCCATTTGGCTTTACCGCTTAGCAGGCGGTTAAATATCAGCCCCGCGCCTATCGGTATGATTACCATTTTGAATATATCGAACATCATTTTTGTAGTATCGATATGAATGAACGAGCCTGCCAGGTACTTCATCAATATAGGCGTTAAAAACGGTGCCAGCATGGTTGATACCGCGGTAATGGTAATTGAAAGCGCCAAATTAGCTTTGGCGAGGTACGATATTACATTGGATGCCATACCATTTGGCGAGCAGCCTATCAAAATCATACCTGCGGCAATTTCGGGCGGGAAATGGCTGATGGTAGCTAGTGTAAAACCAATAGTTGGCATAATAATAAAATGACTGGTTACCCCAATAAATACGCCTTTTGGTGTTTTAACTACCCCGGCAAAATCATGCAGGCTCATTGAAGTGCCCATACCAAACATAATGAGTTGTATAAGCGGTGTTATTAACGACGAAAATTTAAAATCGCCGTAGGATACAAAATGCGCTGGGTAATACATAGCCAGGCTCACCGCCGCGAATATAATAACGGTATACGAGAACCTTTTTAAGTGTTCATATCCTTTGAAACCTATTGCCAGGGCAACAAAGAAGACTACAAATAATGGGCCCGCTTCGGCCAGGCGGCCCATAACAGCCATAACTAAAGCAGCTAATATACATGCAAGGGCCAGGCCTATTGCAATTTTATATGGAGTTGTATTTTTCAATTTTCGTTTGTTTTAATAAGCTGTTATTGTTTATCAGGCAGGGCGAAGGTAAGCAACTTGCCGCCGCTGGGTAAGCCATAACGGCCGCCGCCGCATACAATTGATACGTATTGCTTGCCATTAACCATATAACTTGCCGGCGTAGCAAAACCACCGGCAGGTAAGTGATACATCCAAACAACTTTACCTGTTTTGGTATCAAAGGCTCGAAGATTCTCGTCATCCGTTGCCGCTATAAATAGCAGGCCACCACCTGTAACTACTGCGCCGCCATGATTTTCGGTACCAGTATTGTGATCAGTCAATTTAGGGTAGTAACCCAATGGCACCTGCCATAAATATTGGCCGGTATTCATGTTAATAGCATTTAACGTACCCCATGGCGCTTTCATAGCCGGATAACCCTCCTGATCGCGGAACTGATGGGTACCATAACTTTGGTATGCCGGGCTGTATGGCGTAGTTTGGCGCTGCCTGTTATTGGCCACGCCTGCCGGAACATTTTTCTCGGTATGCAGTAAAAAGTCGATGATCTGGTCACGGTCAGATTTAGGTATATTTTGGAACGATGGCATACGCGCACGGCCCGTTTCCATTAAGGTGCTTATCTGGTCGCGGGTAAGGCGGCTGCCCACATCGGTTAAAACAGGGTAAGGCTGCGCGCCATCGCCATTATTAGCGCCACCGCCATTTGAACCGTGGCATGATGCGCAGCTGGCATTAAACAGGGTAGAGCCCGGGGTTGCCGCTGCTAAAGCGTCGCGTTTAGCCACATCGGTCATAAACTGCCACCATAACATATTGTTTGAGTTGATATAGATAATACCTTTAGGGTCAACCGCTGTGCCGCCCCATTCGGCGCCACCGCCAAAACCAAAATATAGCGTACCTTTTTCGCTGGGCGGCATGTATTTGCTTGCGCCACTAACGTGCTGGCTGCTATTGTATCTTTCCAGCACATAAGCATGTGCTTCGGGGGTACGGTCTGTTATAGTAGCCTCTGTTAACTCCTGCATAGAATATGGTTTAGGCAGTACAGGTATTGGTTGTGTTGGCCACGGGTGTTCACCGGGTAAGGCAGGCGTTGTAGGCACCGGTGTTTCTTTAACCGGGAATACGGGTTTTCCTGTAACCCTGTCCAGTATAAATAATAAGCCGTCTTTTGTAGCTTGTGCAATAGCATCCACTTTTTTCCCATTATGCATAATGGTTACCAGGTTACCCGGGCAAACCAGGTCGCGATCCCACATATCATGGTGTATGGTT
>CAISKH010000358.1 GCA_903885865.1 uncultured Mucilaginibacter sp. | reverse complement strand
TCTAAGCCCCTTTAGGGGTTTGGGGCTTGCTTGCGTAGTTCAACGGATAGAATTATGGTTTCCGGTACCATCGATATGAGTTCGAATCTCGTCGTGAGCACAAAGCGGGACAACACCAATTCCTGGTCAGTTGTCCCGCTTTTATTTCCGCTTAACTCTTTGTTAATCAGAGGCGGATTACCGAACCACCCGATTCCGGCACAAGATTAAAATGTCAACCATCAGTTTTATTAATGACCCATATCATGGTTCATGTAAATAATAAACAGTTAATTTATCGATAATAGAATTGCAATTAAATCATTTCATCAGCTGCATAAATTCTGGTAGTTAACTTAATTGAAAAGCAGCACTATTCAAAGTGGTCATTTCCGCTTAACAAATTCAAACCAATGAAAAAAGACATCAGTAACAACGCAGGCTTTTGGATAAGGTTCCTTGCAATTTGGTTAGACTTCTTATTAATATATGCAATTTTAAAATTTCTGTTTTATTCATTGCTTTTTTCATCTATTTACGTCTATTTCAATTTCCAATTCGCATTTTTTATTTTGCTAATAGTGTACTCAGCGGTGTCTATTGCTTTTAAAGGACAAACTGCTGGCAAATGGCTATTAAACATAAAAGTTTACAATACCAATGCTGAAAGCTTATCCTTTATACGGTCAGTGTTTCGCGAAAGCATAGCAAAAATATTTTCCTCATTGTTTTTATTCTTTGGGTTTTTATGGATCGGTTTCACTTCAGAAAAACGAGGATGGCATGATTACCTGGCCGGTTCAACGGTTAAGAAAGAGGCCAGTCCCGTGAAAAGAGCTTTCGTTTGGAGAGCAGTTGCTATTTTATCATTTATGGTTTTATCCGGTAGTTATTTAGCAGAGATCATTCCGGGAATTTATCATTCCTGGAAAATGGAGATACCAACTACCCGCCTTGATCTGCCGTTTTTGCACAGGTCCGCATCAAAATTAACAGAGGTCTCCAAAATAAAACAGGATACTGTATTTACGTCATGGATAAAGAAAAACAGTCAAAACCCTGAAAACTATCTTGTCGGGATAGCGGCACATCATAAGGTTACACTTTTAGGAGAAATGCACGATAAAAAGGACAACCTGATTTTTTTTAACAATGTTATTCCTTATTTGTATTTTAAATCAGGCGTAAGATGTATCGGCATGGAAGTTATGCCGGCATGCATGAATGAAAGAATAAAAAAGCTTGTAAATAACCGGCAATACGATGAAAAGCTTGCCATTGAAATTGCAAGAAGCCAACCCTGGCGGGGTTGGGGCGATAAAGAGTACTGGAATGTGCTGAAAACGGTTTGGGTATTAAATAAAAGCTTGCCTGTTAATGCGCCTAAAATGCGTTTGGTTGGCTTGGATGGTGATTGGGAAGGGCCTGATATAGGCCTGTTGAATATAGGCGGAGATAAAAAAGGACCGACACCATTTACAGAAAAGTTCAAAATCTTTCCTGCAATAAAGGCGTTGCTGATCGCAATTAACCGGGAGGGTATTATGGCCAACAATATTGAGCACGAAATGATTAATAAGGGGGATAAAGGGGTGGTGCTGGTTGGGTTCGCACATACGATGCCCCAACTTGGGCGCCCGATAATTCAAGATCATAAAGTGGTTGCTGTAAAAGAGCGGATGGGAATGTTATTGGGCCGAAAATATAATGACGATATCTTCCAGATCGAATTGTTTCAGCCCCTGGATGCCGAGGTTGAGGATAAAGCTCACCCACCGCTTATACAGCATTTTGTTGAAACCGTTATAAACAAATCAGCCGCGGGTGCGGTGGGGTTTAGCATAAAAAACTCACCTTTCGAGTTTATCAGGGATAGTTATTCGGAATATTTCGAATTTTATCCGTCCGTTTGCTACGGTGACGTTGCAAAAGGGTTGATTTACCTTAAGCCGTTAAATAAAATGAAATCTTGTACCTGGACCGAAGATTATATCTCCAATGAAATGTATATGAAATATAAACCCTTTTATCAGTTAATAGCTAAACAAAAATTCAACAACGCAAAAGAGGTTAATGAATATTTCAAGAAAAAGTATGCTGAATAATTTTAGCGGGGACTTAACAAAAGATTCAAGTCCTCGCAGGGTCTCTCGCAGAGGA
>CAISKH010000357.1 GCA_903885865.1 uncultured Mucilaginibacter sp. | reverse complement strand
TTATTGGCGGCAAATGTTACACCATCAAAAGCCACCGTGCAAAACATTAGTACCAGCAATAGTATAAAGTATATCCAGGTGGTAGGCCTGCGCAAGCGATAATATATTTCGAAAAGAAAAATTTCTTTAAACATTGGTCACTTTTAAATAGATGATGAGTTAGGTTGACTTACTTATACTCCTACAAGCGAATTTCCTACTACCGTAAAATATACGTCCTCTAATGTTGGTTCAGCAGATGCAAAACTACCGTCAGGATTAGTGTCACTAACACAGGTTATTTCCATTTTGCCCGTAACCAGGCGATTTGATACCAGGTTATATTGGGTGTAGTTGCTCAGTTCGTTTTTGCCAATCAGTTTTTTCCAAACTCTTCCGCGGTAGCTGTCAACCGCTTGTTGAGGTGTGCCGGTCATTTTTACTTCGCCTTTGCTGATAATGGCCAGCTCGCTGCAAAGACTATGAACATCATCTATGATATGCGTGGAAAGTATAACCACAATGTTTTCCGAGATTTCGCTCAGCAGGTTATGAAACCGGTTTCTTTCTGTAGGGTCCAGGCCCGCAGTAGGCTCATCTACAATAATCAATTTGGGATTACCCAGTAAAGCCTGTGCAATACCAAAACGTTGTTTCATACCACCGCTATAGCCGCCCAGGTTTTTATTTCTCGATTCCCATAAATTGGTTCTCTGAAGCAATGCCTTCACTATATCCTTTCTTTCCGAAGTGTTACTGATGCCTTTAAGACGTGCGAAGTGGTCCAGCAACATTTCGGCGCTAACGCGTGGATACAGACCGAACTCCTGCGGCAGGTATCCCAAAAACTTTCGAACTGCTTCTTTTTGGTGTAAGACATCAACGCCATCCATTGAAACTTCTCCCGAGTCTGCTTCCTGCAAGGTTGCCAGGGTTCGCATTAAAGAACTTTTGCCTGCACCGTTGGGGCCAAGCAAACCAAACATACCGGTAGGAATAGTAAGCGTTACGTTTTTTAGTGCCTGAACACCGTTTGAATAGGTTTTGCTCAGGTTATTAATAGATAGGTGCATAGTGTGTTTTTAGGCTGGTTATACAGTTGCAGGGCCTAATATATAAATAGAAACACTACAATGGGTTTATTATGCACGGCTATTAGCATTTATTTAACCCATGCGAAATTTAAATTGCGCACTTGTGCTTAAAATGAATATTAGGGGAATAAAGGTTGTAGGTAATGGGCCAGATGCTGATTTTGTGACTTTGACCTGTTAAACATTTGCAGGTTCGCCCTTTAATTGTTCAAGCTCTTTTTTCGCTTTTTGCCAGGTATTCTGCAGGCGATTGAAGACAGGCTCTAATTCATCAGTGCGCTCCTGCTTTCTGCCGTTTTCTTCCATAAACCGAAGGTCGTGATGCAGGAAATCCATGCCCAGCATCAACATATTTGATTTAAGTTTATGTATGGTGTTGCCAAACTGAACGTAGTTTCCTTCATGCAGTAGTTTTCCGGCTACATATATCAGGTCTTTAATTTCGGTTCCCAAAGTTTCGAGCATATCATGAATAAAGCTTTGTGAACCCATGGAGGCGTCTTCAAGGGTTTTAAGATGAATTAAGGGCGCTTCATTTTCAACGCTAAGTGTGTTGTATGGAGATTGCTTTTCAGCCTGCGATCCATCTTCTATATTCAGCAGGTCAAGCAGGGTTTCATGTAATTGCTGGGCGTTAAATGGTTTGGTAAGACATTTATTTGCACCCATGGCAATAGCGTTTTCCATTAATGAAACTTCTGCCGAGGCAGTTAAGGCAATGGCCGGCATCTTTTTTAGCGCTTTTGTCCTCCTTATTCTCTTCAGGGTTTCAAAGCCATCCATAACCGGCATAAACAAGTCTATCAAGGCAAGGTCGTAATGTTTGTCATTCAACATTTCCATGGCCTCTAAACCGTTATTGGCCACCTCGCATTTCATGCCCCAGTGGTTTAAATATGACAATGCTACTTTTTGGTTTACAATATTGTCTTCAACCAGCAATATCAATTT
>CAISKH010000356.1 GCA_903885865.1 uncultured Mucilaginibacter sp. | reverse complement strand
GCGTCCATACAATATGGTACACACAATAGTAAAAACTATGGGATAATTTCCTGTATTTCGTCACAGGTACTAATATAGCGGTTTCTGGCATAGCCTTCACCCTTGACCTACCGCCTTAGGCGGTGGTTTAGTCATTAGAATCAAAAAGTCTCCCCTAACGGGGGAGATTTAGAGGGGGCTAAACACTTCAAATTTTACTCAAATTCAATTATTATATTTATCAAAAAAATATTTTTTGAAACTGCTTATAGTTGAAGATGAACAAGGTTTAAGGGAAAGTATTGAACGATATTTTACCGAAGAGGGTATTATTTGCGAAAGCTGCAGCGATCTGCATACGGCCATCAGTAAAACCACCCTGTATCAATATGATTGCATACTGCTTGATATTGGCCTGCCCGATGGCGAAGGCTTTGCGTTGCTTGAACATTTGAAGGATGGCGGCAAAAACGAAGGCGTGTTAATTATTTCGGCACGTAATTCATTAGATAACAAAATACAGGGGTTAAACCTGGGGGCCGATGATTACCTGACCAAACCTTTCCACCTGGCCGAATTGAAAGCAAGAATAGCCGCCATATTCAGGCGGAAAGCGTTCAATACAACCAATATGCTAACCTACGACCAGATAAGCATTAACTTGCTGGCACGGGAGGTTGAAGTAAACACAACAAGCATTATACTTACCCGTAAAGAATATGATATGCTGTTATATTTTATAGCCAACAAGGGGAAAGTGATATCGAAAAATGCCATTGCCGAACATTTATGGGGCGATGAAATTGACCTTATCGATAGTTTTGATTTTATATATACCCATATAAAAAACATCCGCAAAAAGCTGATGGAAGCAGCGAATAAAGATTATATTAAGTCTGTTTATGGTGTAGGTTATAAATTTTTATAGCATGAAACTATCGGCCCACTATAGTAAAGCTACATTGATAATTACTTTCTCGGTATTGTTTATCGCCGGTATAATTTACTACTGTACGGTAACCTATATTGTTAACAATCAGCTTGATCGTAACCTTAAAGAAGAGGTAGAGGAAATAACCGATTTTGTAAACCTTAATCAACGCCTGCCCGGAAAACTTGATTTTGAAGACGACCAGCTCACGCTCACCAAAACAAATGAAAAGTCAAATGAAATAGCTTTTTATGACGCACCTTATTACAAAAAAAAGCATAATAAAAAACCCGGGCATAATAAAACCGAATCGGGCAGGGCAGTAAAAGCGCTGATTTCATTAAAAGGTGATAATTACCTGTTAACCGTTACGGAATCAAAGGATGCGTCTGAACATTTAACGCAGCTAATAATTGGTATAACCTTGGTGCTTACGGTACTTCTATTACTTATACTGGTTATTACCAACCGTTATATTTTTAGCGGCTTGTGGAAACCTTTCTACACTATTTTACAACAATTAAAAGCATTTAACATTGCCGATTCGGCAAGTCTTGATTTAGGCAAAACCAATATCGATGAATTTCAGGAATTGAATGAAGCGGTAACAACTATGTCTACAAGGGTTAAAAGTGATTATCAAAACCTGAAAACGTTTACCGAAAACGCATCGCATGAAATGCTTACCCCTATAGCCGTGATCACCTCAAAACTGGATACGCTGATACAGGATGAAAGACTAAAAGCTGAACAATTTATCCAGATAACTGATATATATGCCGCTACCAATAAACTATCGCGCTTAAACCAGTCGCTATTATTGTTGGTTAAAATTGACAACGACCTGATACATGACAATGCCACCTTTAATTTAAAGGATATTATTCTTGAAAAAATACATCAATTCCAGGAACTCAACCAAAACAAGCAAATAGAAATAATTGAGCAGCTTGATGATAAGGAAATTACTGCCAGCAAGTATTTAATTGAGATTTTGATCAACAATCTTTTTAATAATGCCATAAAACACAATATTACACGCGGCAAAATATACATTGACCTTACCCCGAATCAATTAGTGTTTCAAAATACCGGCGAAACCGGCGAGCTTAAGAGCGATGAAATTTTTGAACGGTTTAAAAAGGGGAAAAATTCTGATGGTACCGGTTTAGGTTTAACCATAGCCAAAAATATTTGCAGCCAATATGGGTTTAAACTTACTTATAGCTTTGAATCATTGTTGCATACTTTTAAAATAGTGTTTAAGGATTAACAGCTGCTGATAAACGATCACAACGCAAAGGCATTAACATATCAGGAGGCTCCTATGGAGCCCAAACCTGTCTCTTTTATTTTTCTATAAACAGGGCGTTCCTACGGAACGGTAAAAAACTCAATTATATAAATCGGCTGAGGGCTCCGGCGGAGCCCCCTGTTTATAGAAAACAGGAATAAAACTCTTTAGGCTCCATCGGAGCCGCCTAAATGTGTATAGGCAACAAATATTAATAGCTCCGATAATGCTATTGCTCCGGATGAACTATAACAACCTGCATAGTTGTCAATTCCTTATCCCTGGTAGATTTGTTTAAAAATGAAGGTTTTAAGCGGCTTACCCAATAGCGGCGATAGGTTTTAAGCGGTTGAACTCCCAGACCTATATTTTCTATGCTTTTAACAACATCAGTAGTGGCATATAATATAAATGGCTCTTTCGGAAGTTGAACACCTTCTTTAATGGTGATTACTGGTTCATCGCTGTAAAAATTCATTGCCGAAACATAGTCATCCTTAATTTGTACCACCAGGAGTTTTTGGGGATTATGCTGATTTATCCACATAGCCGCTTCGCTTCCGGATTGATAACGCAGCAATGAAGTATAAAACACGGTATTCAAATACAGGTTGATGATAAAGGAGGCTAACAGGGTCCGTAATAGTATCCTGGGAATAACACTGTTGGTTATCGCTTGCGGCAACATCACTAAAGCAAGCAATAAAATAAATAAACAAATGCCAATGCTTATTGTAAAAGTTTCAGGCCGGTAAAAATAATGCAATAGCCCCGCCACCAGTAATAACAGCGCAATAATTACAGTTTGTATGATGCGGATAGCCTTTACGCTCTTCTCAATTTTAATACGATATAAATACTGTGCGGTGATAATGGCGAAAAACGGGTATACAATGTTGAGATAATGCGGCAACTGAAATTTTGAAGCCGAAAAAAGCAGAAAGGTAAGCATCGATCCGCAAAGGCAATACCACTCTGTATGCCGAACGTGCCTGCTGCCCTTTTTTATAAATTGAAATATAGCCGCAAATAGTAAAAGCGACCAGGGCAGAAACGCCCATAATGTAGTATGCACAAAAAATAAAAGGTCGCCGTTACCTTTAATGGGGCCGGTATTAAAAAAACGGCCAAACTGGCTATCCCAAAAAAAGAACCGGATGCCCGATACATTATGCCTGTCGAAAATTAATTTTTCAGGATGCAGGTCAAACTGCAGGTACAGGCTATACAGTTCGGGGAGGATAAATAGCAGTATCAATACAAGGGCGATGAGCCAGCGCAGGTTAAAAAGCTGTTTCCATTGCCGGGTTATCATAAAATGTCCGGCTATAGCGCCGCCAATAGGTACCAGGGCGATCGGGCCCTTGGTCATGATGGCGCACGCGGTAAACAGGCAGGCCGCCAACAAATGCCCATAATTATTACCCGTATGCGCTTTATAAAAATGATAAACGGCAGCAATGATCAACCCGGTTAAATACGGTTCGGCGCGTACATCATTGTTTGATAGAATAATGTGCTGCGCGGTTAGCAATATCAGCACTGCCCACAAGCCAATTTGTTTATTATACAATGCTCTCCCAAACAAATAAGTATAACCGGCGCCCATTAATAAAAACAGGATGGCCGGCAGCTTATAGGCCCAGGTTTTAAAACCGAAACATTTAAAAAAAAACGCGGTAACCCAAAACGGAAAATGGGGCTTATCCAGCCAGTCCTTGCCATAGGCAAACAGTTCGGCGTAGTTGTTACGCTGTACCATAGTCTTTGCTATTGCCGCGTATAAAGTACCGTCGGGGCCGGTTATGGGCACAAATAGTCCGCTGAAATTTATGGCTACAGCCATCCCTATAAAAAGGTACAGCCATTTAGTATCAATTGCAGCAGCGTTTAGTTTATTCATATTATAACCGGGTAAATGTAAGCAGAGTTTTGATATTGGTTTATAATGAATTTTTTATATTAAATTAGCCTGTCAATATTTCTCAAATATTGAATTAACCAATTAACCACACAATGAAAAAATTGCTTATTGCATTTATTGCGCTATTGTTTGCGCAACCATTTGCATCCTCGGCCCAAATGGGGAAGGTATTTGACCACCTTACGATGCCCAGTAAAATATTAAACAGCACCCGGAACTATGCCGTTTATTTACCACCTGATTATGAAACATCCGACCGCACTTACCCGGTGCTGTACCTGTTGCATGGGTCGCTTGACGACCAAACCGGGTGGGTACAATTTGGCGAGGTGCAGCATATTGCCGACAAAGCTATAAACGAAGGCACCGCAACCCCTATGGTAATTGTTATATTGGATGGAAACGGGGGCCGCCGGGGGTTTGTAAATGACATTAAAGGCGACTGGAACTTTGAGGATTTTTTTTTCAAGGAGATGATCCCGTTCATCGAAAAGAAATACCGCGTTAAAACTGATAAGAAATTTCGCGCGGTTTCGGGCCTGTCAATGGGTGGCGGCAGTACTTTTATTTACGCCCTGCATCACCCGGAAATGTTCTCGTCGGCCTGCCCGTTAAGCGGCGATATTGGCCCGGTTACGCTGGAAGACGCGCGCAAAGCCTATACCCGCGGCAACCCCAACCTGCCCGATTCGGTTATTGTAAATTATTATAAAAGCCATAGCGTTATTTCGATGGTAGAAAACATGCCCGAAGCACAGAAAAAAGCAGTGCGCTGGTACATGGCAGTTGGCGACCAGGATGGTTTAGGCGAGGGTGATGCGCTGGTGCATATCGCTATGCGTAAAGCCAATGTACCACATGAGTTTCGTGTTGAGGATGGCGGCCACAATTGGGTGTTTTGGCGGGCATCATTAGCCAAAGTGCTTGATTTTGTATCCGAAGCGTTTCACCAACCATGATCTTTTTGATTAACAAACAGTAATTATACCCTACATGAAAAAAATATTTGTTGCAGCAATTGCACTACTACTAAGCCCGGTTGTATTATTAGCACAATCCGGTAAGGTATTTGACGATCTTTCATTACCCAGTAAAATATTAAAAAGCGAACGCAAATTTGCCATTTATCTGCCGCCCGATTACGAAACATCAAAACGCAGCTACCCCGTACTGTACCTGTTGCATGGCTCGGGCGATGACCAAACCGGCTGGGTAACGTTTGGCGAGGTGCAACATATTACCGATAAAGCGATAGCCGATGGCTCGGCAACACCTATGATCATTGTAATGCCCGATGCCAATACCGGCCGCCGGGGGTATTTTAACGATATTAAAGGCGACTGGAACTACGAAGATTTCTTTTTCCAGGAACTAATACCGTACATCGAAAAAAATTACCGCGCTAAAACCGATAAACGTTCACGTGCCATTTCGGGTTTATCAATGGGCGGTGGCGGCACTTTTATTTATGCCCTGCATCACCCCGAACTGTTCTCATCAGCCTGCCCTTTAAGCGCGGCCGTAGGTCCAATCGCTCTTGCTGATGCCCGTACAACAGTTCTTCGTTCGTTACCTAACGCGCCCGACTCGGTGGTAACCAACTATTATAACCGTCAAAGTGTTATCGCGCTGATAAACAATATGCCCGACGCGCAGAAAAAAGCGGTACGTTGGTTTAGCGAAGTTGGCGATGATGATGCCCTGAGTGAACCCAATTGCCTTGTACATATAGCAATGCGTAAAAAAGGGATAGACCACCAATTTCGTGTAGTTGACGGCGCTCATACCTGGACCGTATGGCGCGGTGCCCTGCCGAAAGTATTGGCTTTTGTTTCGGACGCGTTTCACCAGTTTTAATCAGCTCGCCTCCCCGCACATGTCATTGTAGGGAGGTGGCTTATTTCTTCACCGTATTCAACAACCTGTACCCTACCAGCTCTTCCCAGCGTGCTGTTGGGGGGCGATAGTAAACCAGTAGCTCGTAGTCGTTTTCTGTATCAAAATGTGTCCCTTCAATTGGCACATCGTCGGCGGTGTTGGTTTTATTGTCGACCCAAACATATTCATAGTCATACACACCCTGCTTTAAAAACAGGTTGGTAAAAAACCGGCCCTTTATTGGCTCGTAATCCATTTTGCTGCGCTCATCAATTTTGTAATCGTTAAACTTTCCAACTATATAAGCGGCGCCCTCCTTATCCGTTTTGTTGGCGGCCAGGCTGAAATACATATGCGCGTAATCGGCATCACGGCGCGGGTCAGTACCATCCTGGTTAAGGATGAAAAAATTACCGTCGTTATCATACTGGAACGAATAAGCAGGCTGGTCGCGAAGCGGGTCGCCCAATAAAACTACCGTATAGGCTGTATCATGATAAATATGTGAAACCCGGTCTGAATTTAATTTCAAACTGCGGGTATCAAAATGCCTGAATTCGTTTCGCCCGGGGAAATCGTTGGTGCTATAATCATTATACACCAGTTGCTGCCCCCTTATAGTTGAGGGCGCGGTATTCCATATCCCGGTTTCGGCGCGCCCGTTTTGCAGGAGTAATACCCGTATATCCGCATTGGGGTTTTGTACGGGCAAGCCGCCGCAATTTACCTGGAAATTAATTTTTTGATTGGTTTGCCGCAACGAGGGGTCATTTGAAGCAACAATATCAGCAGCCACCGAAACCCTGGTCCCCGCTACATATAGCCTTCGGGTCAGTATTATTTTCGACTGGTCGCCATCCTCATAAACTTTAAGGATATAATTGCCGGATATTTTGAGGGCGATAATATCATTGGGCAATTTCAGCTCGTAGTGGGTATATTTTTGAATGGTATTGGTAGAGTAGGTATAATCTATTATCCTATCGTCCGAAAAGCTTTTCAAATACTCTGATGATGATAAATTAGATGAGTTCCATTTACCATCGCAATGCTCTATGGTATAATAATAATTGCGGCTACCCCCTCGCAAATCATCAAATGCTAAAAGCACCTGCTCGCCCGATTGCAAAGCGATAATAGGAAAAGAACCCTGTTTTTTTGTGTTGTAAAACTCAACGGTTTTTATTGCAGGACTGTAAACGTTATTGTCGTAAGGTGATTGGGCAAAACTTTTTAGGGTGATGAACAGCAACAGAATAATATAAATGGGCTTATTCATAGTGCAATGATTGCTAAAAAATTAAACGGCCTGTCATGCTGAAGCACTCGAAGCATGGCGCATAAAGGCCTGCCCACATGCTTCGACGGGGCTCAGCATGACACCCGAAAAATAACATTAAGCTTCCAACTCCAATATCTGCTCGGCCAACGTTTCCCATTGTTGCTGAATTTTTTCTAATTCAGCTTTCTTTTGAGAATACAAGGCGTTGGTTTCCTTCAGTTTAGCCGCATCAGTATAAATTTTATCGTCAGCCAGTTGGCTTTCCAGTTGCTTAACTACTCCTTCCAGCCCGGCGATTTGATCTTCCATCTTTGAAAGATCGGTATTTAGCTTTTTTAATTGCTGATGCTTATTGTCTGATGGTTGATGATGTTTCAGGGCCGGCTCAGGCTCTTTTCCCTGCCTGCCGGCAGGCAGGTTTTCTTCCTTTCCTTGCCTGCCGGCAGGCGGGTTTGGTTGAGGGATCGGCGCAGCTACTTTAGGATCGAGCTTGCGTTTTGATGACCACTCTTCGTATTCCACATAAGTGCCGGGGTACTGTTTTATTTTCTGATCTTCAATGAACCATATTTTGTTGGCTACCTTATCCAGGAAATACCTATCGTGCGATACCACAATGATAGTGCCTTCGTATTGCTGCAGCGCCTGCACCAGTATATTTACCGAAGCCATATCCAGGTGATTGGTAGGCTCATCCAGTATCAGGAAGTTGGCATCGGCGGTTAGCGCTTTGGCTAATGCCACGCGTGATTTTTCACCACCCGAAAGCACTTTTATCTTCTTAAATACATCATCACCCGTAAACAAAAAGGAACCTAATATAGAGCGCAATTCTGTTTCGGTATGTTTGGGCGCGAACGTCTGTAATTCCTGCAATACCTGGTTCTCCAAATGCAGCGATTCTAGTTGGTGCTGCGCGAAAAATGTTTGGGTTACATTATGGCCCGTCAGGCTGGTGCCTTTAAACTCTTTATCGGCCCCGGCAATAATGCGCAGCAGGGTTGATTTACCTTTACCATTCGCGCCAATGAGGGCTATTTTATCGCCTTTTTCAATTATCGCTTCGGCATTATCTAAAATATCAATAGCCGGGTATTTTTTGGTGATATGCTCCATTGTTACCACGTGCCTGCCTGATTGCCTGCTGAATCGGAAGCTGAAGTTAACGCTGGGGTTATCGTCGTCCACATCATCCACCCGTTCTAATTTATCCAGCATTTTTATGCGCGATTGCGCCATTTTTGCTTTGGTTGCTTTGGCGCGGAAACGTTCTATTAAACGTTCCTCCTGCTTTATTTTTGACTGCTGGTTCTTAAACTCGCCCCGTTGAATTTCTTCGCGCATAGCCTTTTCTTCGAGGTAAAAAGTGTAATTACCGGCATAAACATTCAGCTTACCCTTACGGGCTTCAACCGTACGGTTGATCACCCTATCCAAAAACCATC
>CAISKH010000355.1 GCA_903885865.1 uncultured Mucilaginibacter sp. | reverse complement strand
CAAAGCGAAATAAAAGCAAATGGTGGAAATTTGTTAATACTGACTGCCGAAGCAGGAGATGAGCAATTGGCTAAAATTACCTGGGAGCATAGTTTATCGTTAGTGTTTTATCACGATATTAGCCTGTATAACGTATCTTTTTTGTTGGCATACAGTTTTACGGCATAACTGCTGCCTGTTTTTGACGTCAATTGAAATTTACCCAGGCCATAACTATTGGTTGATAGGGTGTCTAATACTTTATTATCCTCATAAAGGATAGCGCTTACTCCCATTGGGTTTCCGGCCGCGTTTTTTACTTCCCAGCCCACTGTACTTTGGATATTGTTGACCAGGTTGCCGCCTTCGGGGTAGAACCGAACAACGGCCGGCTGTGCCGGTGCGGGCAGCGCTATGCTGACCTCTTTTCCCTCGTTATTATATTTTACCTGTACATGCAATGTATTATTTCCCTGGCTAAGCAGTTTGGATGGGATAGTAAAAATATACTGCCCTGCTTTGGTTTTAACAGAATCCCTGATCACAGGGTGCGAAACATTACCTACATAATAGTTTACCGGTACTACAGCAGGCGCTGTTTTGGGGTGGGGGAAACCTACCAGCAGCATCACTTTTTGTTCTGCCGAAGTTACTGAAGTATCAATGGGGTTTAGCGAGACGGTATAATCCTGCTCATCTGCTGTTTTTATAGTGACCGGCTGGGTGAATACCACATCGGGCCTGCCGTTAACCAGCCGGTTGGTCGTGGCTATAAACGTATAATTGCCCGGGCCCACCGAATCGGGGATCAAAGAATGGCCAAATGCCAGGCCGTTGCTGATCACAAATTTATCTTCCATTAATACTGCACGGCTGCCATCATTAACTAATGCTACTGACAGGGTTTGGTATTGTTTATAATCGGCACCAAACAGGTAGGCGGTAAACCATAAACTTTCGTTGTTGGTATAAACATTCTTGTCAAAATGGATAAATAGCGTGGGCGACTGGTTTTTGATACTATACAGATTGATCTGGCTATTCAACCCATCAATGTTTTTTGGCATTATTGTTTGTGAAAAACAGGTGGGGGCTGTTAACCAAAATAGGGCAAAGCATATAACGGCAGTTATCCTGGCCATGACGTGATGTTTAGGTAAATATTGTAGAAGGCAGGTATTAATTGGGTAATACCAAGCTAAGCAGATTAATTGATAATTCAAAATACCTGCAACATCCCAAATTAAAATTAAATCTGCATTTTTACACCATGCTACCCGCTTCACTTTTTCCACTACGGCTTTATTTTATTTTCGCGTTTATCCTGATCATTGCCGCCCTTTCATCCTGTGTATCTAAATTTGGAAAGGATAAAAAACAGGTTTCATTTAAGCAGGTAACGGGTATTAATTTTACCGAGGTGCACCGGTATTTTGATACAGGCCTTTCATTTAATAAAGACGGCTATCAATTATACCCCGAATGGAAATTATCATTCCTGCCCAATAGTAAAGCCAGTATATATGATCCCTTTGAAAAGCGTTTTTTAACCTTTAACGTTACGTTGGATCATGACTCCATATTCAGCGTAGCCAATACCTGGCTAAAGGCGTTAAAAGTTACAAAGGACAGTTTGGTGTTCAGAGTGCTGAATGTTGTGACCGATACGATTTACTATGATAGCTCAAGAAATTATATGCTGTTTTATTCGGCTGATTATATGAAAAATGTGCTTCATAAAACCCCCGAAGAATTACAAAGACCGCGCCGGGTAGACAGTCTGTATATTATAAAGCGGGTTAAAGAGGTAGATGCTCACGCCGACAGTTTTTTCGCTGCGCGCGAGCCAGTAGTTTTAAAAAGTAAAAGCCCGCTGGTAACCGTGGTGAAAAAGAAGGTGGAAATAAATGTTATGAACCGGTACGATAATTCGGACGAATATATGTCACCTGAATATGATATCACGATCCATAAAGCCTACCAGGATTTTTATTATTCGTTTTATGTAACGGTAGATACACAGGGTCGGCTACATTTCCAGAAATCGTTGATAACTGTTTTTGACGAGTTCGCAGCATCAACCAACCGGATCATAAAAGGGATAGTTGACGGCTACCTCAAAGCATACGTTCAGACAACAGCCGGCAAAACATTTGGCATAACCCATAACAGCGCTGTTATATTGAACGTTACCGGCAAAAAAAATTAACCCCAATTTAATGGGGAATGCTGGTTACTTTTTAGCGGGAGAGGCCGGTTTAGCAGCAACTTTTGCAGGGGTCGTTTTAGAAGCAACGGCCGGGCTTGGTTTAACAGCCACTTTTGCAGGTGCCTTTACTGCGGGCCGGGCCGGGCTTGCAGGTACCGGTTTTTTTGCTGCCGGAACTACCGGTGTCTTGGCTACCGATGGGGTAACTTTTGCTTTAGCAGCAGCAGGTTTAGCCGGTATAGAGTTTGATAATTTTTTAGCCAGGTATTTGGCAGCCTTTTTAACTGTTTTTTCTGCTTTCTTCAAATCAGGTTCAAATTCGCTGATTATAGTTTTCATCTTTGCAACCAATTTATCGCTTAATTCTTTTTTAGCTGCCTTCTTTGCTTTTTTTGCTAAGGCATTTGTTTTATCTTTTTTCATGGGAAAATCTCGAAGTTCTATAAAGGTTGTGAATTATTTGCGCAAAGTTAGGTTAATATAATGTGAGTTTAATATTATATTTATGTTAACAACCCATTGAATGTTAAGTTTTTAAAAAGCATTTAATATAATTTAATTACCCCCGTTTTGTCATTTGATTTTAACAAACCGTTCGGTTTTTAATAAAATTGAACCTAAAATCTTCCGTAGCGGATTTATTCCTTATTTTTGCCGCCAGAAATAACTGACTCATAGTATTAACGCTAAATCAATGTTGTACTCAATTAAAGGGGCGCGCTCTTTTTTTATGAGTTCAATTTTATGGTTTGGTTTATCTCATAAATAACAATTTGAAATGACGATCGGCATTCCAACAGAAATTAAAAACAACGAAAATCGTGTTGCGGTTACACCCGCAGGTGTAGAAGCCCTAATTGCAGCAGGGCACGTGGTAATTATTCAAAAAACAGCAGGAGAGGGCTCCGGCTTTACGGATGCGACCTATAAAAAAGCAGGAGCGACACTGGTTGATACTGCCGCGGAAGCATGGGCAGCCGATATGGTAATGAAGGTAAAAGAACCCGTTGAAAGCGAGTTTCAATATTTTCGCAATAAATTGATCCTGTTTACCTACCTGCACCTGGCTGCCGAACCAGGCTTAACAACCGCTTTACTTGATAATAAAGTTACCGCTATAGCCTACGAAACCATACAATTAACCAACGGAACTTTACCGCTGCTTACCCCCATGAGCGAAGTCGCGGGCCGAATGGCTGTACAGGTTGGGGCAAGTTACCTCGAAAAACCAAACGGTGGTAAAGGTGTTTTGTTAAGTGGCGTACCAGGTGTGCGCCGCGGCAAAGTAACTATAATAGGTGGGGGAGTGGCAGGTACAAATGCTGCCAGGATAGCCATAGGGTTAGGGGCCGATGTAACCATTATTGATAATAACCTCGACAGGCTGCGCCAGCTGGATGATATATTTGGTTACCAGGTATCAACACTGGCATCAAATGCAAGTAATATAGCCAAAGCTGTAAAAAATTCGGATTTGGTAATAGGGGCTGTATTAATTCCGGGAGCTAAATCACCTAAACTGGTTACAGCAGCTATGATCGCATCGATGGAGCCGGGTTCGGTTATTGTGGATGTGGCTATTGACCAGGGCGGAATGTTTGAAACTGCCGACCGGGTAACCACGCATGACGACCCGGTTTATATAAAACATAATGTATTGCATTATTCGGTAGGTAATATGCCCGGCGCGGTACCAAATACTTCAACCATAGCGCTAACAAATGCTACATTGGGTTATGCCCTGCAAATTGCTAACAAAGGATACAACCAAGCGTTTGTTGATAACCCCGCGCTGTTAAAGGGATTAAACACATTTGACGGCTCTGTAACCTGCAAAGCGGTAGCCGATGTTTATCAATATCCTTTTATGGAGCCGAGGTTTAAGAGTAATTAAGCGGTAGTTGCCGACTGCTTATCCTCAAATTTACGGATTAACAGCTCATAAATAATTTTGAGCCATATCAGCAGGCAGGGCAGGGCTAT
>CAISKH010000354.1 GCA_903885865.1 uncultured Mucilaginibacter sp. | reverse complement strand
TCAACTGCCAATCAGATTTTAAAGCTTATCATCGAGGGTAAAACTTTCGACTGGAAAGAGCAGTACATTTTAGGTAAACAAGTCCGTGAATTGGGTAGTGCGCCTGAAGAAAGTAAAACGTTCCTTGCCATTGAAAAGCCTTGGGTCGATGAACACATCGGTGACGATGACAAAGTAGACCTTGCGCGGCCCGGTATTGAACAGTTCTATTTTAAACGTTTATTGCTGCTAACCATTAATGGCCAAACCTACAAATGGTACGAACAGTACATAACCGGCATTGAAGTTCGGAAGTTGGCAGGTATCGTTGCGGATGAAAAATTGTTCCTGGCGATTGAAAAACCCTGGGAGGATGAACATATCGCGGATGAAACGAAAGTTGAATTGGCACGCCCGGGCATTGAACACTTCTATTCCAAAAAGGAGGGGCCAAAAAAAGTGACGATCACCATCAACCAGAATCCTTTCGAGGTAGTGCCTGGTGTCCACACTGTTGCCGATTTAAAGGCCATCGGAGGGGTTCCATTAGCCTATGACTTAGATCAGGTCATCAACGGCAAGTTAACACCTTTGAAAGACGATGGCAAAGTGGATATCTACGGCGGTGAGCAATTCATCGGCCATGTTAAGGACGGTTCATCATCTTAATCTGTTTAACATGAAATTTTCAGAAGAACAAATCGCTGAACTCAAGGCAATCATCCCCTCCGTTAGCTATGCTAACGAGGGGGGATATGATTATCTCCTGCTGGAAAAACTGGTTTTGCCTGACGGGTGCCAACCCGGTGTAGTTGATGCGCTGCTTTGCCCTAATCCACGGGAGGGGTACCAGTCGCGGCTATTTTTCGCCAGTAAGATTACCGGTGGCCCGCAACGCAACTGGAATGGTAATATACGGGCTTTAGGCCGCAACTGGTATGCGGTATCCTGGGCGACCAAACCAGGTTTGAAATTGGTCGAAATGTTATCTATTCATTTGAAAGCACTAAGGCACCCATGAAAAATATAAAAACGGTAATAAAAATGAGGTTGCCTGGCAGCCTTTACCAATGTATGCTAGCCGATCTAAAAAGGTCACACAAATTTGCTTATGAACGTGTCGGGTTTGTATACGGCAAAACCACAGTATTAAGCGATGGCACGTATCTGATCAATTATACAGAATATCATCCGGTAGCCGATGAACATTACATAGAGGATGAAAGCGTAGGGGCGCGAATCGGCTCGGCTGCTATTCGCGGAGCTATGCAAATAATATTAGACGAAAATTTCAGCGGCTTTCACGTTCACTTGCATAACCATATTGGCCAGCCCCGGCCGAGTGGGGATGATAAAGAGGGATTACCGGGTGTTGTCGAAAGCTTTGCTAATGTAAATCCGAATCAGCCACATGGAATTTTGATTTTAAGTAAAGATTCCTTTTACGCGCTGGTAAAGGTAAACGGAGAAAAACATTTTGTGATACCCGAGATAATCGCCGCTGTGCAGTACCCGATGGTTTTACAGTTTCCTGGTGCGCATACCTTGCGGCAAAGTAACGTATTGCAGCGGCAGTC
>CAISKH010000353.1 GCA_903885865.1 uncultured Mucilaginibacter sp. | reverse complement strand
TAATTATGTGAATGATAATTTCTGCAAAATATCAAAATATAGCCGCGAAGAACTGATGGGCCAGGACCACCGCATTATTAATTCGGGGTATCATGATAAAGCATTCATCCGCAATTTATGGGTAACAATAGCCGGGGGTAAAATATGGAAGGGCGAATTTAAAAACAAAGCCAGGGATGGCAGTTTTTACTGGGTTGATGCTACTGTAGTACCCTTTTTAAATAAAAGAGGGAAACCTTATCAGTATATTGCTATACGGAATGATATTACAGACCGCAAAAAAAGCGTTGCCGACCTCAAAGAATCTGAAAAAAGATATAGCGACGTGTTTCATTTCAGCCCGCTGCCTATGTGGGTGGTTGATATAAATACCCTGAAATTTTTGGATGTTAACCAGGCAACTATTGATCATTATGGCTACACCCGGGAAGAGTTGTTAACAATGACCCTGAAAGATATAAGGCCGCCCGAGGATATACCCAACCTTGAACGCGGTATAGCCGAAGATAGGTTGAACCCGCAAACACATAGGCGCATAATAGTGCCGCATAAGAAAAAAAACGGCGAAATAATAAACGTTGAAATTCAAATAACGCCATTTGAATACAAAGGAACAAAAGCAAACATTGTTATAGCCAATGATATAACCGACCGGCTGAATTATTTAAAAGCTATCGAGGAGCAGAACGAAAGGTTTAAAGAAATATCATGGATGCAATCGCATGTGGTAAGGACGCCGCTGGCGAGGATCATGGGGCTTATTTCGCTTATTAACACCTCGGGGGACGAAATGGAAAAACAAACCATGCTGAATTACATTACCCTATCGGCAAATGAGTTGGATGATATTATTAAAAGCATAACCCAGAAAACAAGTTTGGCCCATTATGAAATAACCGGCGAGCCAATCGACAACACAAACGACAATGCTCCGGGCGGTGAAGGTTAAGCCGGCTTTTTGCAACCTGCTGATAATCAACAAATAAAAGTGTTCACGTTTTTAAGCGTGAACGCCCGTGAACGCTCCGTGAACACTTATGAACGCTCGTGAACACTCTCTCAGAATGCTATCCCGATAGCTATGGAGATTATTAACCTCTATATAAACCTATTTGTTATAATGCCCCATGGCAGAGATAACAAAAACAGTTACTATAGCTGCCTCTACTTTATAGATCATTCTGTCTTTTTGATTTATTCTTCTTGACCAGAAACCGGCAAGTTCGTATTTTAACGGTCCGGGGTTACCAATGCCGGTGTATGGAGTTTCGGAGAGCTCCAGTAATATTTTTCAATTTTTTTGATGCTTGCCTTATCGCCCGATTTGAAATGCTGTTTTATGTGCTTTGCAGCTAACTCTTCTATTTTAACTTTAAACTGCCCCATACATCATTCGGATCAATTTCTGTAAAGTTCCCTCTTTTTTCGGCTTTTTTTACCATGGCCACAAAATCAGGATCGTAGGGACTCGTTTCTACACTAATTTTCCAGGCTTTAGCAATAGCTTTTAAGGCCGTAACCTGGTCCTTACTTTGCGGGTGCATAATTAATGTTTCCATATACAAATTTACCTATTTTATGTTTAAAGCTATAAAATTTAATTAAGCTTTGTTATTAAGTTATTGGGTTATTAAGTTACCGGGGGTACTCCTTAATAACCAATAACCCAATAACTAATCCCCAACCCTCTTCACATACAACTCATCAACCAAAATAATTAATATAGCCAAAATAGGCACGGCCAGTATAATGCCCAGCGCGCCGGATACCACACCCATAACCAGCTGACTTATCAATGTTAGCGCGGGCGGCAGGTTGATCATTTTTTTCTGTATAAGCGGGGTTACTATATTGGCTACAATGGTTTGCGCTACAATGTATACTATGGCTACCAATACGGCTGTGCCGGTACTCATGGTAAACGCTAACAAAACGCCCGGTATCATGGCTATTAAGGCACCTATATTGGGCACCAGCTCCAGCAGACCGGTTATAAGGGCCAGTATGAGCGCCACGGGGACGCCTATAATGGTGAGGGCCACGCCCAATAAGATGGTGATGAGCAGCATAGAGAACAGCATCCCTTTTAACCAGCCTTTAAGCGCCAGGCTTATCCTGTCCATAATATGGCGGCCCAGGTCTTTTTTGGCCGACGGTACAAGCGCCAGTATGCCATCTTTATAAAGCGAGGGGTTAGCGGTAAAAAATATGCCCATGAACAGAATGATGTACATATCGCCGAGTACGCCGAATGTGGTGCTGAAAAAACTTTGTACCGTAGCTCCCAGTTTCTGCGAATTACCGCCCGAAAAACTTTCGAGCACCTGTGGCCCGCCGGGTATGCCGGCCAGCCGGGCGCGGGCCGTGCTGAGGGTATGCGGCAGCGTGTTGCTTAGCTCGGCTACCTGCACCTGTATTTTGGTGCCCATAAACCAAAACAGAACACCCAGTAGCAGCACCGACCCTGCTACCGAGATAGCCATGGCGGGTTTGCGGCTGAGCCGGGTACGGCGTTGTATAGTATCGCCCAGGCCGTGGAAGTAAACGGCTATGAGCACGCCGGCCAACGCCATGAGCAAAATATCAAAGGCTACCCGTATTACCAATATGGCCACTACCAACAGGGCGGCAATACCAACCGTTTGCCATACTTTATTGGTATAGGTTGGCTCTTTTTTTTGTGGGGGTTGCTTTTTTTCGGGTGCCATAGTATAAATGTATAACTATATGGGCAATTATTGGTAATGTTTTTTAGAGGATTACGGGCTGGACCACCTGGACCACCTGGACCACGTGGACCAGGGTGGTCCAGGGTGGTCCACCTGGACCCACTGGCAAAATAGCGCCACCAAAAGTTTGAGGGGAAATGTTATGCGACACTTAAATAGAAAATTAATTATCTTTGTATTAAATAGAAAATTATAATTATGCTTACAACTATAAAAGGATATTATGATCATGGGCAGATCGTCCTTGAGGAAACTCCGCAGGTAAAATCAAAAACCGAAGTTATGGTTACATTTCTTACCGAAAAAATAGCGGCAGCAGCATCAAAAAGGAAATTAGGCGGGCTGGAAGGAAAAGTAAACATCCCCAATGATTTTAATGAACCATTGAGTCAAATTATTTAATAAGCAGTTACTCTTCTTCATTTAATAACTGCGCCAGAATTTCTTCTGTAAGGCCATTTTTAGCAGCTTCTTTTCTAATTTCCTGCAATAGTAATTCAAAGTTAGCTTCTTTGCTTTTATTGAGCCGCTCCATAACATCGGGTAATTAATTAAACCTTATTTCAAATTTACTAATTCTGTTTATTATTCCCAGGTATTGCCAACTGTGTAAGGTATACAAGCATCCTGATAGCGCCGCCAAATGTTTGAGGGGGAATGTTAAGAGTGACCGGCTTATGGGACGAGGTGGAATATCCCGACCAACGGAGAAGGCATTATAAAATTAAATGAACCTTATTTGAAGGTTTAGTTTTATAAATAATTGATTGTTTTTAGTAAACAATACTCCGAAACCATGACGACCCGAGCTTGGTGTTTCCATTTTTGTGTTTTCAAGTAAATAATCTTCAAATAAATTGCGATTAATTATATGATAACATATAACATCTCCATCTTCTTTAACAACAAGATAACCTTCTGTTTCGTTAAACAAACCTGTCCATGTTGTATTAGGCATCATACCTAATGCAACTTCAGAAAGAAACCGTTTTAACTTATGTTCATAGAACTTATGATTTAATGATTGATCATAATTTAACGGATTTGTCGATACTAATTGATTAGCTACCGTCGAAAGTTTAACTAAGCCATCTTTATAAAAAGCAATTAATGCATTAGAGAGTATTTCAGGCAATAAAGAATCAATTAATATCAAATTGTTTTTAAATATTTGGTTGTCAAAGTTCTGTAATTGCAGATAAGCTCCTTTGGAATAAATCGCCTGTATTCGATCTCTAATTTTGCTTTTAGTATTAATGGCATTAATTTGATTTATTTCGGCAACTGAGAATTTTGGCCCAACCAATTTAAAAGTAAAATTTGTTGCTGTACTGGCATTTAAAAGGGTAGGTATTGTGCCTAATTTTATAATTTTTTCTAAATCTGTGAAATTGATATTAGTTGAGTCAACAAATATTGCATCCCGATTCTTTTTAGTCTTTCTGAATTTTCGAGTTAAGTAAAAAAATCTTCTATAAGCCCTCATCGTGTTTTATTATAAAACAAATATAATAATTAATGACACTTATAGTCCGTTGACTTATAGTCAACAATAGGTGAACTTGCATTTATGAGCATTAAAGTAAATGTTGGTTTAAGAATTAGAGAATTAAGGAACGGAATAGGCATATCTCAGGAAGCTTTAGCTAATAAAGCTGAAATTGATAGAACTTATGTCACAGATGTCGAAAATGGCAGACGCAACATATCTATCGAAAACCTTGCAAAGCTGGTAAATGCTTTAGGGATAGAATTTAAGGATTTTTTTGACGCTCCTAATTTTAGCAAATAATGGGAGCCTTTTATTCTAACACAATTAATAATTTTATTAGCGATGATAATAGGTCAATTGTTGGCTCGCTTGCTACTCAATCAGGATTAGCAGGTTTCTATCAACTTTTACATTCCCAAACACTTTCTTGGGATGAAGAAATCAATGTATTAAGATCCTCGTTAAAACTTGCCATTGATCAAAACCCTCAAATTAGAGAATTTGGAATATTATTAGAATACCCAATCGCTCGTCGAGAAAAAAGAATTGACACAGTAATAATTACCCCAAGCTTAATAATTGTACTTGAATTTAAAGTCGGTCAATCAGAATATTTAAATATTGATAAAGAGCAGCTATTAGACTACTGTTTAGACTTGCGTGATTTTCATTTTGAATCAAGAGATAAGATTATAATCCCCATTTTACTAGCTACTAATGGTATCATAACCGAAAATAACGATTTAGAAAGCTCTGATTTAGTAAAAAACATACAGTTTGCCAATTCTGATAATTTCGCAAATACGCTGGTTCAAATATTAAATCAATATAATAATCAAAGAAACGAATTAGATTATAAGCGTTGGAATGAAAGTGATTACTCACCTACACCAACTATAATTGAGGCAGCTCAAACACTATATTCGGGTAAATCTGTAATTGAAATATCGAGATCACATGCGGGCACTAAAAATTTGACTCGAACTTCAGATGCTGTCATAAATGCGATTAAACTAGCAAAAGCGAATAATCAAAAAATTATATGTTTTATCACTGGAGTACCGGGCGCCGGTAAAACATTGGCGGGTTTAAATATTGCACATGATAAGGATTTTCAAGATCATGGAAAATCCTTAGCCACTTTTTTATCGGGGAATGGCCCATTGATTAAAGTTTTAAGAGAGGCATTATCACGAGACGCATTTAAAAAGATAAAAAGGAATGATTCAACGGCTAAGAAAAAAGAAACAGATAGAATTATTTCTTTCATAGAGAACGTACATCGATTTTTGGATCCTTATATTTCTGATAAAGACAGAATACCGAACAACAAAATTGTAATTTTTGATGAGGCACAAAGAGCATGGAACGCAGAACACTCTATGAGAAAATTTCAACGTAACTTTTCAGAAGCTGAGATGATGCTTGAAATAATGGATAGACATAAAGATTGGTCTGTTATTGTTGCTTTGGTAGGAGGAGGTCAAGAAATAAATACAGGCGAAGCAGGATTACCTGAATGGGGGAAAGTAATTCAAACAAAATTTACCGATTGGAAAGTATATATCTCCCCGCAATTAAAAATTGGCAATCATAGTACCGGAAACCTTTCTTTATTTGAACACTTACCGAATAATGTATCTATCATTGAAGATAAAAACCTGCATCTAGATGTCTCAATTCGTTCTTATAAAGCAGAAAAATTATCTCACTGGGTAAATTTGGTTTTACTAAATCAGTCAATTGAAGCTAAGGAGGTTTTTGATAATGAATTATCAAAATATAAAATATTAATAACTAGAGACTTAGATAAATCAAAACGTTGGTTAAAGTCAAAATGTAAAGGTTCAAGAAGAATGGGGTTGGTGGCAAGCTCGGGTGGTAGGAGATTGAGACCTTATGGGCTTGATGTAAAAGTGCCCTTAGAAGAAGCGGAATGGTTTTTAAATGGCCGAGAAGATGTCAGATCTTCTTATTACTTAGAAATTCCGGCTACTGAATTTGGCATTCAAGGTTTAGAATTGGATTGGGTCGGGGTTTGTTGGGACCTCGATTTAAGACGGTCAGTTAAAGGTTGGGACTTTAACTCTTTCAAAGGCACCAAATGGCAAAAGGCGAGTAACCCTGAAATGCAAAAATTT
>CAISKH010000352.1 GCA_903885865.1 uncultured Mucilaginibacter sp. | reverse complement strand
AAGCTTTTTGCCCGATCTGTCACTGATTATAACCACATAATAAGTTTTACCATCAGCCGAAAAACCGCCTTCTTCAATTTTATACCCTTTGGCATTAATATAGGTTTTTGCGGGTTTAAAATCAACGGGCAGTTGGGGCACCCTATCATTTTCTGCAGACGATATGGTTTTATCTTTTTTAGGCGCTCTATAAAACATTATCTGGTATCTGTCGTCAATGGTCTGCTCGCGGTTTTTCATATAATATGCCGGGGTCATCAGGTCAATCTCGAAACGGTATTTTTTGTAGTTGGGGTTTGTTTTCGCCAACCGGCCCAAATCGTAATAATCAAACTCTGTTGGTTTATGGTTGGTCAGCTCCGCCTGGTCAATTTTTTTACCATCTATCCATACCCGGTACATTGATACATCCCGCCAGTCGGCAAGTTGTTGGTCGGTTGGTATCCTTTTAGATGCCGGCAATAATAACGGCCCGAATCTCATCGCCTGGCTGTCCTGTTGTTGCTTGCTCATTTGGTTAAACAGGTCTTGCAGGCGCAACCTGTCGGTTTTGGAGGTGGTGAAATTTACCTGGATTTTACCTATCGTTGCCGGATCGGGCGGCAGGTTATATTTCTTTAATATGGTTGCGTATTCGTCTAACACACTTTGTGGCGCGTCGTATTTTGCAGGCGGGATGATTTTAGTATCGCTTTGAGCTACTATCGGCATAGTTTGCTTTGCTGCCAGGGTGGTAATGTTGGCCGATTTCACTGGTGCTTTTTGCGCCGTATTCTGTTTTACATCCTGCTTACTCTGCGCCATCACCTTATGGCAAAACAATACTAAAGCGGCTGCCAATACCGGCACCAATGCCAGTTGCTTGTACAGCGCTATTTTTGCGGAGGTGTTTTTAGTCATCATGATTATTCGTTTTTTAGTTACCTGGTAATTAAACTGGCTGGTTAAATATAAACTACCCGATTGGCTGGCTTTGGCCAGCAGTAAATATTGATAAGCAGGTGTATCATGGTAATTTTCAATAACCGCTTCATCGGCTAAAAATTCATGGTTAAGCTGTATGGCTTTACGGTAAAATGGCATAAACGGATTAAACCAGAAAACGATCTGCAACAGCTCAACAAATAACACGTCCAGCGAATGCAACTGTTTGATATGCGCCTGCTCATGGCAAATAATTTCGGGCTCTATTGCTCCGCTTTGGTAGTCGCCCTTATTTATAAAAACATATTTTAAAAAGCTATGCGGGGTTACATCCTCATCAACCAATACCAGTTTGGTATTATTGTAATTTACAACGGTATTTTTAGTAACCAACCGGCTGATGTGCCAGCCGTTCCGGGCAAACCTTACGAGCATAATTAAGGCAGCAATACCGTAGAATGCCAGCAATATATCCGATAGATAATCAGGAGCAGGCGGTTGTGCAATTTGCGGGTGAACGGGTTTGTTAACAAGGGTTGGAACAGCTTGATCTGCAATTTGCGGCTCAGCAGACTTATTGACTACTATTGGAACGGATTGATCCGCTATTGGCTGTGCGGGTTTGTAGTCGACTGTAGCGGCGATGGTTTGTTTTACAATTGGCTGTTGAACAGGCTTATCAACAATCGCGGCAATAGCTTTATTTACAATTTGCCTGTCGAAACCCGGTATTTTAACCGAAGGAATTTCAATGGTTACAAATGGTATAGCCAGCGAAAATACCAGGCTAAATAACAGGTAGAACCTGTTAAACCGGTATAAATTTTCAGACCCTAAGAAAACACGGTATACCAATAACAGTAAGCCCGAACATAAAACGAAATTTACGATATAGTGTATCATTTCTTTTCCCTCCTTTTAATTTCAAGGTCAATAATTTTTTTAAGGTCCTCCAGTTCGGTAGGTGTGATGTTTGATGAGGCTGTAAAAAACGATGCAAACTGTAAAGCCGAATTATTAAAGTAATTTTTAATAATGCCGTTAACCTCTTTCGAAAAGTAAGCTGATTTTTTTACCAGCGGATAATACTGCCTTGAGTTGCCGAATGTTTCGTAGCCAACAAACCCTTTATCCTGCATGCGCTTTAATAAGGTAGCAATGGTGGTGCCCGCGGGTTTGGGGTCGGGGTAGCTTAACAAAATGTCTTTTAAAAAAACTTTTTCATGCTGCCATATTAGTTCCATTAACTGTTCTTCAGATTTTGTGAGCTTCATATTCTACTTATTTAGAGTTTACTCTACAAGTGTAGAGTAAATAATTGGAATATGCAAATAAAAGTGAAAATTATTTTTGAGGATACCATCCCGGCTGTTATCCAGGGAAAATACTAGTGTTCACAGGGTGTTCACGGGCGTTCACACTTTAAAACGTGAACGCTTTTGTTTGCTGTTTATCAATAAGTTAGCAAATACAGGTCAATGAAATCCTGACTAATAAGTATAGATTAGCGTGGTGCAGGTGCTCATCACTAAAAAAACAAAAAGCGCCCCGGGATTGATCGGGGCGCTTTGTTAATAAGGAATATTAGCGTTAATAGTTCACTCCCAAAGTAATAGGCACATTCAGCGCCTTCGAAATAATACAATTGACCTTAGCGCCTTCGGCTATCTCTTTAAACTTATCGGCCGATACCCCTTCAATCGGCGATCCGGTTAACTCCAGGTGGATACCGGTAATGGTTAAAGTGGCCACATCCAATTCTAAAACTGCTT
>CAISKH010000351.1 GCA_903885865.1 uncultured Mucilaginibacter sp. | reverse complement strand
TTTATTGTACATAACGCTTTGCGGGGCGGTGGCGGCCTGGAACATTTAAGTTCAACAACACTGGGGGCTACGCGTGATAATTATGAAAAGGGCTATCAAAACTTTTTAAGCCTGGCCGCACATGAGCATTTTCATTTATGGAACGTAAAACGTTTGCGCCCCATAGCTTTGGGGCCGTTTGATTATGACAATGAAAACTATACTACCAACTTATGGATAGCCGAAGGTTTTACCGCTTATTACCAGGATATTATAGTACGCCGCACCCAGCTGTATACCCCGGATAATTACTTAGGGGTAGCGGCCAGTTTAATTAGCTCGCTCGAGGAGCAGCCGGGTGCAAAGGTGCAAACTTTAGCTGAGTCGAGTTATGATGCTTGGATAAAGGCTTACCGGCCCAATGAAAATTCGGGCAATAACACCATCTCTTATTATACAAAGGGGGCTATTGTAGCCTTATTGCTCGACCTGGAGATCATTAATGATACCAAAGGAAAAAACTCACTGGATGACGTAATGAGATACATGTACAATGAGTATTATAAAATACGCAAACGCGGCTATACCGATGATGAATTTAAGCAGGGGCTTGAAAAGTTTGCCGGCAAAAACCTGGACGACTTTTATGCGAAATATATTAACGGCTTAACCCCCATAGCTTATAACAGCTTTTTAAACTACGCAGGCTATAAACTAACCAATGAGTTGGCAGCCAATAATGACCCTGCCTTGGGGATAACTACCATTCCGGGCACTAACCGGGTAATAGTGGCAACCGTGGTAAAAGGCAGCGCTGCCTGGGTTGATGGCATTAATGTTAATGATGAGATCACCTTTATTGACGGTGTACAGGTAGTTAGTACAGAAGGCTTGCTGACCGGCAAAAAGCCCGGCGATAAAATTAATGTAACCCTTATACGCGATGGCCTAACCCTTACCCTGCCTGTAACCTTATTGAAAAGCCCGCACGTTAAATATAAAATTGAAGAATTTCCGAATGTAACACCCGAGCAAATGGTAGTTAGGAAGAAGTGGTTGACGTTGAAATAGGCCCTTATAACCAAAAAAATGGAAATGAAGTGATTCACAAAATAGTGAATCACATGAATCAGCTGAATCACTTTTTGCCTGTAACATGCTGAAATAAAGATCTTTGCAAAAATGGAGTGAATCACCCTGAATCAGTACAAAAGCTTTAAGTATTATAGTTTAATCTATTGTAAATAATGTACTTATACAACTTCAGTAAAATTTGAGAAAACCTGGTGAATCACTTTTTCGAATCAATTGTGAATCACTTTTTTTCCCTGACCCGTCCTGAAAAAATCCCACCCAAAACATTTTACCCTCATCTGCTGTTGTATATAATATCTATGAAAACAGTAACTAAAAACAACAAATCATGAATTCACTATTGTATATTATAGCAGTTATCCTCCTGATAGGATGGGCGCTTGGTTTCTTTCTTTACTCGGCAGGTGGTGTCATCCATATATTGCTGGTTATAGCGATCATCGCTTTATTATTGGGCATAATAAGAAGGCCGACGGCGCTTTAAGTATTGTGTCTAAGTAAAAGCCTCCCGGGTTGCCGGGAGGCTTTTTTATGCTTTTAATAATTGAAGTGCCTTTTTCAGGTCAGCCTTTGTTTTGGTGAGGTTTTTCCAGGGGTCGTCTATGCTTTCTACCCGCGCCTTTGTATTGAACAGGGTATAGTCGGCTAATTTAAGGCTGCTATTTACCTCGTGCCAATGCAATGGGGTTGATACCGTTGCACCTGGTTTTGGCCTGACCGAATAAGGGCAGGCAACGGTTTGACCGCGGCTATTCTGCAAAAAATCAATGTAAATTTTATTGGGCCGCTTGGCCGGGCTTCGTTCTATACTGGTTGTATCCGGCAGTTCGGCATGAATTAAATTTGCGGTATATTCAGCGAAATCTCTTACAAAATCGTAATCGTATTTAGCGCCCAGGTAGCAATAAATATGCAGGCCCTTTGAGCCGGATGTTTTAACAAATACTTCCAGGTTCATCCGGTCAAATATTTCCTTTGTTTTTAAAGCTGTCTCAACCACCTGCGAAAACGGAACATCATGCGGATCAATATCTATTACCACAAAATCAGGGTTATCAGGTGTTTTGTACGAGCTTAACCAGGGGTTTATTTCAATACAACCTAAATTAACCATATATAACAAAGTAGCCGCATCCGAGCCAATAATATAGTTGATGTTTTTATCATTACTTTCCGAATAAAGATGCCCGGTTTTTATCCATTCGGGCAAATGGGCGGTGTTGTCTTTTTGAAAAAAGCCCTGGTCTTCAATACCATTAGGCTGCCTGCGCATAGATATGGGCTTATCTTTCAAATATGGAACTATCCAGCCGGCCATCTCTTTATAATAGTTTATTAACTGGCCCTTTGTTATGCCTTCGTCCTTCCAGAACACCTTATTGAGGTGGGTAACTTTAACTTTCTTTTGGCCAAATTCAAGTGTTTCGTCATCAGCCATTTGTGTATCTGGTGTTTCCATAACTACATTTTCTTTTTCTTTATCCATTCGCAGACCTTTAAAAACAGGTTGGCGCAAATGCCTGTCGGCTGTCCATTCGGCGTACCAAACTTCGCAAACCAGGTTAGGTTTAACCCAGGTTACCTTGGTGTGATTATGCACTTTTTCGGCAAATGGCTTTTTATCTGTTTGTAATGGCTCCAGTTTTTTATACAGTTCTTTTATCGCGGCGTCATTAAACCCGGTGCCGCAATTGCCTATGTACCGGACATGGTCGCCCTGGTTAATACCCAAAATTAATGCGCCAAAATGGTCGAGCGAGCCTGTTGGCGCTGTGTAACCGCATATCAGCACCTCCTGCGAAAGCTGTAATTTAAACTTTCGCCAGTGGTCTGTCCGTTTGCCGCTGTCGTAATAGCTTTGCGCATCCTTGCCTATAATACCTTCCCACCCTGCTTTTTTAGCTTTTGCAAACAGTTCGGTCCCTTTTCCTGCTACATGGTCATTATAAATAATTGCGGAATTATTAAGCGGTTCTATCAGCGTTTTTAACAATTGCTTTCTTTTAATGAGTTCCATGCCGCGCAGGTCGTGGCCATTTAAACTCAACAAATCAAAAACATAATACTTTAATATTTTACCGGGCTCATCGCCCTTATATTGTTGTATATCCTGGAAAGAGCTTTTTCCGGTTTTATCTTCAACTACCAGCTCGCCATCCAATATGGCATCATTGCTGATCTGCTGTAGCTCGCTTACAATCTTTTTGTAATCCTTGCTAAAATCAATATTGTTCCTTGAAATAAGCCGGGCCTTTTTCCCGGTATAGCCAATAGCTCGGTAGCCATCAAGTTTGCGCTCATATATCCAGTTTTCATCATCAAATATTTTAGTAGCCAGCTTAGCCATCATTGGGATAAATGCTTTGGCGGGTTGGGTTTCCTCCTCTTCATTTTCAGTCACGTCAGGGCTTTTTTTTTCAGCCTTTATCTTCTTTGTTTTGGGGAGAGTAATAGCTTCGCCCTCCTTATTGTTCTTCATGGCTTTGATGTTATCTGGCACCAGGTCCTCGCTGTTAAAATCGTCAACCGCATATTCGTCCCTGTGTTTTATCAGCAGCCATGCATTCTCCTGGGCGTTATGCAGTTTTACCAGCGCGAATTCGCCTTTCAGAATTTCGCCATTAAGCTTGAATTTTAAGTTACCCGCTTTTAAGCCCGCGCGCAGGGTTTTTATATCATCCTTTCGCTCATCGGCTAATGATTGGTAAGTACCTTTATCCCATATCAATACCACACCCGCGCCATAGTTGCCGGCAGGTATAATGCCTTCAAAATATTGGTAATCTATCGGGTGGTCCTCAACCATCATGGCCAGCCGTTTATCATCGGGGTTCATTGACGGCCCTTTGGGAACCGCCCAGCTTTTAAGTACGCCATCAAGTTCCAGCCTGAAATCATAATGCAGGCTCGTGGCATGATGCCGCTGCACAACAAACGATAGCGTTTTACTATTGCTTTTGCCGCCGGGTGGTTCGGCGGTTTTTTTAAAATTACGCTTTTTTACATACGCTGTTAAGCCCATGTTATGCCCCTTTCTTTGTTTTTAAACTTTCCATTAACTGGCCGTACAGGTCATCGGCGGTAGTTTTATTCGGCTTCAATTTTTTAACAGTGGCGTGTTTGCCTTTTGATTTTGCCTTTATGATACTTAACAGCTCATTATTATACTCGTCCTTAAATTTCGATACATCAAATTTCTCCGCATACTGATCTATCAATACCAGGCCCATATCCAGCTCTTTTTTGCTTATATTAATATCGCTGTCAATTTTAAGTCCACCGGTATCGCGTATTTCCTGCGCGAAACGTATGCGGGTTACCACTAATACCTTGTTAACCGGATATACAATACACAAGCTTTCAGTGTTTCGCAATACAAAACGGGCCAGGCCTGCTTTTTTTGATTGTGCCAAAGCCTGCAATAAAAGCGCGTAAGCCTTATTGTTGTTGGTATCGGGCTCAGTATAGTACGATGTTTCGTAAAACATAGGGTTAATATCGGCAATATCTACGAAACTTTCTATGGTAATGATTTTGCTTTTATCGGGGGCGGCATCTTCAAAGTCGTGCTCGTCGACTATTACATAATCATCATTTAGTTTATACCCTTTTACAATTTTATCATAGGGTACTTCTTTATGCGTATGTTCATTTACCCGCATGTAACGAATGCGCGAATGGTCGCGGCCATCCAACATATCAAAATCGAGCGAACTCGTTTCGATGGCCGAATACAGCTTAACGGGGATATTAACCAGCCCAAACCCAATTGAACCCTTCCAGATAGATCTCATAGCTTCTAATTAATATAAGCTATAACCAATAATAATAGCAAACGGTTTTAACCACCTCTAAATCTCCCCCGATAGGGGAGACTTTTCCAACGCTCAAAGCCCCCTTTTGCTATGATGGAAAAATAATTTGGCCCTAACTCTAATTAAGGCCCTCCCTACCGGGGAGGGTTGGGTGGGGCTAACAAAAAAAGCCGCCTTTGCAGGCAGCTTTTTTAATTTATAGGTAGTCGATTTAATTTTACTGATCGGTTGGAACACTCGCAATACGGTATGATACGTTTCCGTTCCGGCTCGTTATCTGTTCGTAGTAAATATCGTCAGGCGATACTAAATATTTTTTACCATTTAAGGTTACTTTACGGCAATTATCAGGCAGTTGATCTACAATATCACCAACCTTTGGGGCGGTAGTTACAGCAGGCCCTGCGTTGTCGCCATCGGTATTTAAAACGCCGTCTTTACCGGCTACAACAAATACCTTTTCGCCCTTATCATTAACTATGGCTTTATAGTATACACCATTGTATTCAAAAAACTGTTGGTTATCTATCATGATAGATTTAGTGCCCCGTGGCAATTTAGGTACAGCCGCGCCAATAGGGGGAGCGGTAACCACATATCCGCCATCTTCATAAGGGCGGTAAAAAGTACCATCGGCATAATAATAAAGGGACGTGCCCATATAGAACGGGTAATAACCAAAAGGCAGCGCGCTCATATAAAATCCTAAAGAGGGGTAGCCATAAACACCTAACCCCAACCCAAAGCCCGGACGTATGCTAAAGCTCCCAAAGCCGCCACGGAAACCACCACCAAAACTGCCACGGAATCCACCGCCGCCGCGACTAAAGCCACCGCCACCACCGAAACTGCCGCCGGCATGTGCCCCACCGCGCTGTGCATCAGCATTCACCACCATCATCACTGAAAGAACCCCGGTCAGTAATAAACCGGCGCCATATTTATATAACTTTTTCATAATACTTAAAAATACAATAACTGATTTTTGTGTTATAAAGTATAAGCGGTTAACCTTTACTTTTTATTAATAATTCTTAGACGATATGCCGTTGAAAAGGTTTAACGCAGATTTATAAATTTTATAAAAATTAGGCCACTCTACCTCTTGTTTGAGCTTTGAATTTTTGGGGCCGGTAGATCACCGTGGTTTTCAATCAATTAGCATTAAGCAATCAAATCTGTCGGAAAAATTAACCTGAAATTGCTTCCCACATTTTTTTCAGAATGCACCTCCATGATAATATTATGGAAATCGGCTATTGATTTTACAATAGGTAATCCTAAGCCAAAACTATCCTGTTGCATAGATTGTCTGAATTTTTTAAAACGGTTAAATATAAAAGGAATTTCTTCCGGGCTTATGCCAATGCCGGTATCTGTTATATTTACAACTAATGTATTGTTGTCCTTTTCGGCGGCAATTATTATCTCGCCATCCTCATTATTATATTTTATAGCATTGTTAACCAGGTTAAAGAACAAATTGAATATCAAAAATTTGTTAACGTTTACTAATACGGTATCCTCCGGAACGTAAATATCAAAGGTTAAATTTTTCTCAGGCAGGCGTACCGATATTTCATCATAAACCTCCTGCAACAGTTCTTTTATAGATATTTTGTCTTCTTTTAAAAATTGTTCATTCTCAATTTGCGATATCAGCAACAGCGTTTTGGTAATGCTTTTTAACCGGTTCAGTATTTTTTGCATTTCGAGCAGGCGCACCTTGAATTCATCAACAATATCCTCCCGCTCAAACATATTTTCAATTTTTGATTGCAGGATAGATATCGGCGTCATTAATTCGTGCGAGGCGTTTGAAATAAACTCCCTTTCTTTTTGAAAAGCAGCCTCAATGGCCTCTGTCATTTTATGAATGCTTATGTCAAGATATTGAAAATCGGATGTACTGGTTTTTACCTCCCTGTACAAGCCAAAGTTTGGAAATTTACGGCCTATCAGTTTTGTTTTAATGATCAATCCCAATGGTTTCAAAACGTGGTTGGTATACACTACATCGGCCAGTATCGTCAGCAATATCATGCCTATTAACACCGCAAGGGCAATGTTTTGCAGGGGGGTACTGGTTTCATCAAGCGTGGCAACGCTTTTACCTATCTCCAGTAAATAATGCTGATTGTTTAACGTAAAGGTATGACTAAGTATACGGTACTCTATCGTATCGCGTTCAACCCGGCGCTTTTCGTTTTTAATGGTATCAATAAAGTGGTTGGGGATGGTATCTTCCTCAATAGTAAGGTACTCTTCTTTAAGCGGAAGGTAGTAACTGCCGTCTTTTTCGCCATCGGGTATGTAATTTTTTATGCCCTGGGTTTTTACAATTTGCAGCAGCTTGTTTTTCTGTTTGATAAGATTATTATCAACATAACTATGGCTTATATTTTTTATCAGCGCGGGTACCAGCAATACAAACAGTACTACAATTACCAGTTTTGATATGGCATTAAACAGCGTAAGTTTTGTTTTAAGTTTCAATGCTAAGCGTTGATCTTTATTTTATAACCCAGGCCCCGCACCGTTTCCAGCCAGTCGGGTGGTGCATAAACATTCAATTTTTTGCGTATGTTTTTTATATGGGCATCAATATAGTTCGAATCATAATCATCATTAATAATGCTGCCCCAAATATGTTCACTTAATTGTGTACGGGTTAGTGTGCGGTTTTTGTGTAAAATTAAATAAGCTATAAGGTCAAACTCTTTTTTGGTTATGGTATTTACCGCATCTTCATGGCAGGTAATTACCCTGTCTGTAAGGTTTACCAAAAAATCGCCCAGTTCAACAATGTTTTGCTTTAAGCCAAACTTACGGCGCAATATAGCCTGCATCCGGCTTTGTAATTCTAATAACGAAAAGGGTTTGGGTAAATAATCATCGGCGCCCAGGTCAAGTCCCCTTACCCTATCGTATACTTCGGCGCGGGCGGTTAATATTAAACATGCGGCATCGGGATTGTTTTTTTTAGCTTCTTTAAGCAAGTCAAGGCCCTCATAATCGGGCAAACCGAGGTCTATTAAAATAAAATCATACAAGTTGGTCGCTATCTTTTCAGATGCCGAGCGACCCGTATAACATATTTCGGTGATATAGTTATGATTGGTCAGAAATATTTCCAGTTCATGCGCTAATGCTTCTTCATCTTCTATTATCAAAACATTCATACTGATCTTAATAAAAAACGTAGTAAAATGTTAAATTATAAAAAGATTCGCGTTTATTGCTTAAAGCCCCCTCCACATTAACCGGAATAGAATATTTATAAGAGAATTCAAAAGTATAATGGGGCCGGTTATAGGCTACCGGAATTTTAAAACTATAATTAAGTATGTTAAACCTCCCATTATCATATAGATCGGTGTTATCGGGGCCCAATTTGTATATGTAATCGGCATTTAGCCTGTCCTCATGGTCTAACGAATAGCGCTGCACAAAATTTTGCGTACCTAAGATCATGCTTATTGCCGGGTTAAATGAAAGGTAGTCTTTATCATCAAAAACGTTCCATTTGGTTTCAATGTATTTAGACTGTGTTAGTGTCATAAAAAAATCGCTCGACTTACCGAACAGGTAATCAAGCAATACAATTGATTTAAATGGCTTCCAGTCATAAGTGTTTTTTAAATTAATATCATTTGATGTAGCCGATTCTATTATACGTTCCTGTTTATTAAATATGAACCGGTTATAGCTTATTGAACCAGAATACTTTTTTGAGGGTCTGAATAAATACCCGCCGCCCAGGTCGACTTCATCAACAAAGGTGCGGTAACCCAGCAGCCTTAATGCCGAACCATAAATAAAAAAACCACCCCTGGTATTATACACCACATCGGTTGACTCATAGGGGTAAGTAATTGGCCCGGTACGCCCGAAAAACAGCGCGTCGCTTCCATAGTTCACCCCTACCGAAAGCGATCTTTTCCTGATCACTGTATCTGTATCAGCAACGGTATGATAAACCGGGCTGCCGTTAAAAAAATGTATTTTAACCGCAGCCGCGTTCACCGGGTTGCAAATCATAAGAAAAAGCACTATACGAAAATATTTCATTTAATATGAGCGATTTAGTTTAAAAGGTTAACTGCCATTTCTTCTTGGTATTTCAGGCGGGCGTTCCAAACCTTCGGGCCTGCGTTGCCTTTTTGGTTTGGGTTTATCTTTCTGACCCTGTAGGTTATCCGTTTCCCCTATCTTTTCGGGTTTCGACTGCCGCTTGGCTTTTGATATTTCTTTGATCTTCTCTTCCTGCTGATGCTTTTTTGAATTTGTTGTATCCTTTGGTACCTGTAATAATATAATAAGCGGCACATCGCCTTTAGCAGGATCGCGGTGGCCGGTCCTGATTTCAGCGTATGATAAGTTTTGTGCAAATATCAACAACAATACAATATATGCAAGCCGCTTTAACATTGAGCAGTAGGGATTTGTAAAACTTTTTTCAAATATCGGTCAATTAAACATATAACTGCAGGAGCGCAGTTTCTAAATTTATAGTAATAGTGTTTATAATTTATAATTAAAAAGGGTTTAATGAAGCACAATCAACAATATCCCGTTTCCGGCATAAAAGGTAATTATACTAATTTAAGTGGGCCGGGGTAATTATGCGATGTTGATACCTTTTGAGGGATATACGCGGTTGTGATCGTCAATTATTACACAACCTATTTGGTTTAACTGGTTTATTAAGTACATACCGGCGTTAACACCTATAGCCATTACCGGTGTAGCCATAGCATCGGCAAATTCAGCCGTAGGACTAAGTATGCTTACGCTTTTAATTTCGCTTACTGTAAAGCCGTTTTTAGGTTTAAGGGTGCCCGCTTTTTTATCGTTAATGGTAGCATATTTTTCGGTATTAACCGAAGTAGCAACGGCCATATTACTAATGTCCAAATCAGCAAATGGCTGGTTTTGCTGGCGCGGATCGGCAGCGGCAACTGTCCACGGCTCCATATCAGGTTGCAGGCCCCAGCTTAGCAGATCGCCGCCGGCATTAATAACGCCATTACTCACGCCCTCTGTTTGCAATATATATTTAGCCCTGTCGGCCGCGTAGCCTTTGCTGTTAGCGCCAAAGCCTATACGCATTCCTTTTTCTTTTAAAAATACAGTAGTGGCTGTCGCGTCAAGCACAACATCCCTGTAATTAACTGTAGTGTACGCGCTGATTGCGGTGTCATTATCCTGGTTAGCTTCGGTTTTATAACCTGAATAATAGGTAATATCAAACGCGCCGTAAGTAAGCTCAGATATTTGCAGGGAACGATCAATAAGTTTGAAAATTTCGGCGCTTACTTTTACAGGTTTTATGCCTGCATTGCGGTTTATGGCGTTAACTTCACTATCTTCACTGAAGGTGCTCAGCAGTTTTTCAACGCGGTTAATTTCAGTTACGGCGCTGTTAATTTTTTCGCCTGCCCAAACAGGATCATTTCCCACCACGCTAATTTCAAACTTGTTTCCCATCAAACGCATTTCGCGCCTGTAAACAGTTAAATTATTCGCTAATACTTTATTTAAAGCCAGCATACCGCAATTATTTATATTCAACTCCTAAAGTAGCCGCCTTTTATGAAATTGAGATGAAAAGGGAATTGCTAAATGTGCAAATGTGCGGATATGCAGATGTGCAGATATTGTGTATGGTATTGTGTATGGTATTTATATTACTATAAGATGATAAAATGAAAATTTAAATCATCTGCACATACGCACATCTGCATATTTGCACATCAAAAAATTAAGCCACTGTTCCCTCTTTCAATTTTTCGGCATTTTCGGCGAATTGCAGGGCTTCCATTATTTCCTGTATGTTGCCGTTCATCACTTCGGCCAGGTTATAAATGGTTAAACCTATACGGTGCTCGGTAAGGCGCCCCTGCGGATAATTATAGGTGCGCACTTTTGCCGAACGGTCGCCGGTGGCAACCATGGTCTTGCGCCTTTTCGATGCTTCTTCCAGGTGTTTTTGAAGTTCAAGTTCATATACGCGTGAACGCAATACCTGTAAGGCTTTATCAAAGTTTTTAAGCTGCGATTTCTGGTCCTGGCATTGTGCCACCAACCCTGTAGGGATATGCGTTAGCCTTACAGCAGAATAGGTTGTATTTACAGATTGCCCGCCAGGCCCTGACGAACAGAAAAGGTCCTTTCGTATATCGGCCGGGTTCAATACAATGTCAAACTCATCAACTTCAGGCAATACCACTACCGATGCTGCCGAGGTATGTACGCGTCCCTGTGTTTCTGTATCGGGCACACGCTGTACCCGGTGCACACCCGATTCATATTTCAACGTACCGTAAGCATCTTCTGCAATAACGTTAAATACAATTTCCTTGTATCCGCCTGCAGTGCCTTCGGTATAATCAACCAACTCGGTTTTCCAGCCGCGCTTTTCGCAGTAGCGCATATACATGCGGTACAAATCGCCTGCAAATATCGAGGCTTCATCGCCGCCGGTACCGCCGCGTATCTCCACTATGGCATTTTTTGAATCTTCAGGGTCTTTCGGGATCAGCATCAGGCGTATATGCTCCTCTTTTTCATCACGCTGTACCAGCAATTCATCCAGCTCGGCTTTCGCCATTTCGCGAAACTCATCGTCCTTCTCTGTAGCCAATATATCTTTGTTGGTGTCAATATTGCTCATAATGTTGCGGTATATATTATACTCGTCAACAACTTTGGCCAGATCTTTATATTCTTTATTTAACTGGGCATAACGCTTCATGTCAGCCATTACATCAGGGCTGCTTAATTCTGCTTCCACATCTTTCCAGCGTTGAAATATCGCCTCTAATTTTTCTAACATATTTCTATTTTATCAATCAAGGCACCTATTAACTGCCCTGCTTTAAAAAGCGCACAAAAATACGGATTTTTAGCCACATTTTAAACGACATACCAGCAAGGATGAGATACTGAAACAGTTATGACAATTTAGGATTTTCGAAATACTGCAGGGTTAGTTCCTCCCCGTCAAAAACCGCATACGAATTATAATTTGCCCATTCGCCCAAATTTATATAGCGGCTTTGGTCTACCTTTATGTCCAGTGGTAAGTGCCGGTGGCCAAATATTAAGTAGTCATAAAATTTATTTTTCAGCAATTCGTGGCTGTAAACTACCAGCCATTCCTGTTCCATACTTTTACGCAACTTATTGTTTCCACTTGATATCCGGCTATGTTCCGACCAGTAATTGGCTATCCCTACGCCAAGGTTTGGATGAATACGGGCAAACAGCCACTGGCATATTTTACTGCGGAATATCGTCTTTAAAATTTTATATAGCGTATCGCCCGGCCCCAAGCCATCGCCATGATGGAGGTAAAATTTCTTTCCAGCACGTTCTATTTCTAATTCATCAGAAACAATTGTAGCGCCCAGTTCATGTTCAAAATAATCAAACATCCACATATCGTGATTGCCTTTAAACAGGTAAATTTTTATCCCGGCATCGGCCAGTTCGGCCAGTTTACCTAAAAAACGGATATATCCTTTAGGTACAACTGTTTTATATTCGAACCAGAAATCAAAAACATCGCCCATTAAAAAAACTTCAGCGGCATCGGCTTTTATCGTATCCAGCCAACGCACCAGGCGTGCTTCACGCTCGCGGCTCGCGGCATAACCGCCTGTGCCTAAATGAAAATCGGAAGCGAAGTAAAGTTTATTGCCTATAGCCATACTGCATCAAAAGTACGTTTTAGCGGTGAAAGGTAAAAGCCGCAAAACAAAACAGGCCCCTCATTACTGAAAGGCCTGCCCTGTTTATGTCCCGAAAGCTATCGGAGTTGCTAAAATTTATTTATTGTCGTGGCCTTTATCGTTGCCGTGGCCATTGTCACGTCCGTCGTTGCCCTTACCGTTATCGTGGCCGTTGTTGCCATTACCGTGACCATTACCGTTGTTACCACGATCGCCATTCCAATGGTTACTGTATTTTTGATCATGGCTTTCACGAATGATGGGCTGATCATGACGCCCTTTGTAACCGGCGTATTTTGCCCTTATATCGGCATTATGTTGCCATGGGTTTGGTTGGTTAACAACCACTTTGTAGCCGTGATACAAGTCATAATTCTGGTATCTTGGGGGCAAAGCACTTGAACGTACCCATGCATTGTTCTGATTATAAACGTATTGATGATTTGGTACATCATAATAAGCGTCAATATCAGGCATATAATAATATTCAGCATGGGTGTAACCCACGGGGCCCCACTCCGGCTGACTGCCTACATTAAACCCAAGGTTTATACGCAATTGTGCATCGGCAGTTTTAAATGATAAACAACCAATTAATATGGCTGCTGTAAAAATGATCTTTTTCATAATTTGTTGTTAATTTAAACTAAGACAATCCATATCAATAAAAGTTTAGTTTATTTTGCCGGAAGTAAAAAAAGCGGCAGGTAAACCCGCCGCTCTTGTATCTTGATTCTTGTATCTTGATTCCCTTATACTATTGCTCGCTTTTATCTTTTTCTTTATCGGCTGCTGTTTTATCGTTCATTGCTGCCAACACAGGCTTACCTATCACTTTATAGGCCCCGTCGCCTTTTAATATGGCGGTGAGCTGGGTTTTGTCCTGCATTGTTTTTACAGCCTGTGCCAGTTCGGTATCATATTTAAAGTTCGCTTCGTAGCGGCCTTTATCAAAATAATAACGCGAAGCTATTTCATTTTCCAATGCTTGTTTTATTTCGGGCTTGTGTATTTGCAGATCGTTTTTCTTGCTGTTCAGCAACTTAGTTTTCAAAACATCATACTCAGTTTGTATCTGGTCAAACTGTTTCTCCTTGGTGGCTTCTGTTTTTAACGTCGCCAGTACTTTTTCGGACGACGTGTTGTATGTATAATTTTTATCAGCGAGGTATTTCACAAAATCGTCATACTCGGCATCCGTCAAAGCAAACGTACGGGCATCACCAATCTTCGGATGTGCCTCACGGTATTTTGTTGCATAATCAAATAAAAACAATTTACCTATCAATGTCTGCGTAACATTGGCAAACCTATCCGGTTTAATGAAAATATCAGGATAAATGCCGCTACCATCGTAAACAGAACGGCCGTCTTTAGTTTTAAATTCATGCATTAATGAGTCGGCAACTTTTACTACGCTGCCATCATCCTTGCGGTGGGTGTAATCAATTTCCTGTATGCACCTTCCCGACGGAACATAGTATTTGGCGATAGTTATTTTTACCAAACTATTATATGGCAACGGAAACGTTTGTTGTACCAGGCCCTTGCCGTAGCTGCGTTGCCCAATAATTATGGCGCGATCAAGGTCCTGTAACGAGCCGGCTACGATCTCAGAGGCTGATGCTGATCTGCTATTTACCAGCACAGTTAGCGGCAAATCAGCAGCAAGCGGTTCGGCCATTGTTTTATAAGTAAAATTTTTCTCTTTTATTTTTCCTTTTTGCGATACTATTTCAACATCTTTTTGCACAAACAGGTTTACAATTTTTACCGCCTCCTGCAATATACCACCACCATTTGAGCGCAGGTCGAGTATAATGCCGTTGGGGTTGTTCTTTTTTAAAGCAATGAGTGCGCTGGTCACTTCATCAGCCGAGTTTTCTAAAAACCTGTCTAACTTTATATACCCCATATTACCGGCAACCATACCATAATAAGATACATTGGGCTGTTTAATTTCATCGCGTACCAGGTCTTTTTCAACAGGCTTGTCTTCGCTATTCCTCTTAACCAGCAGCTTTACCACAGCACCTTTCGAACCTTTCAGCAATGCGCTCACCTGGTCGCTGTTCTTTCCGTCAAGCACAATATCGTTGATCTTCATTACCTGGTCGCCGGGGCGCATATCTGCTTTCTGGGCAGGATAACCCTCAAACACGCTTGAAATATATACTTTATTCTCCCTTGAGAAAATACTCGCGCCAATACCGCCGTATTGTGTGCTTACGTAATGTAGTTTATAATCTTCAATTTCCGATTCGGGTACAAATTCGGTGTAAGGGTCAAGGCCGTCAAGCATCGCATCCGCGCCCGTTTTAAGAAGCTTGGCCGAATTAATTTCGTCTACATAGTTAATATTCACCTCTTTATATAAAGATGCAAATACCTCCAGGTTTTTTGATATCTGGAACAGGTCATCACTAAAACTCCAAATACCCAATGCCAGCGCTAATAAGCCGGCAGATAACAGGAACTTCTTATACTTCTTCATTATACCACTTTTCATTAAAATTACCCTTAAAACTTAAAAATACAAAAAACAGTTTATAAAATAGTTAACTTATTTTACAGCCTATTATTGTCAATATTTACCAAAGCTTTTTTTAAGGTAAATACCACATAACTACGATTACGGTTAACCAGGCACATCAGGTTGCTTATAAGGGCATCTTCCTGCCCTTCGGTATAGTTTAATTCCTGGTCGGTTAAGTGGTTATATTTTCTTTGTATCTTAATTTTTACTCTTTCCCACTCCTTATTTGTAATACTGATCTCTGCCATTGTTAAATTATTTTCACCAAAAATATAAAAATATAAGGTGACCACGTTAAAAAATTGGTACAGCTATTGTTAAACCTTTAGTAATGGCCTGCATCAAAGCCATAATTATTATAAAACTAAATAACAAACACTATGAAAAAGCATGTATTAAGCGTATTGTTGCTGATAGCGGTAAGCATCAGTGCTAAAGCGCAATTTAGCCTCGGCATAAAAGGAGGTGTTAACTATTCAAAAATTAATTCTGATAATTTTCGTACTTCGAGCGTGGCCGGTTACCAGGCCGGTTTATTTGCCCGTATAGGCGGCGCTGTTTATTTACAACCCGAAGTTTATTTAAGCAGCAGCGGCGGGCAATTTGATTCGAACGACAATAGTTATAGCGGGAAAGTAACTTTTACCGACTTAAATGTCCCTGTATTGGTTGGGTTACGGTTTGGCCCAAAGAATTTAAATTTTAGGGTAATGGCCGGTCCGCAATACATTTCGGTATTAAACCAAAATCAGAACTTATCTGCTAATTTTAATGCGGCTTACAATAATTTCGGCAATGCTTATAGAAAAGATATGCTGGGTTACCAGGCAGGCGCAGGTATTGACCTGGGCCCGGCCACTGTTGACCTGCGTTACCAGGGCGATTTTAATAATTTTAATACTGCCTATGATCAGCATCAAAACCTGTGGGCCTTGAGCGTCGGATTTAAGCTATTTTAATTATTTGTTGGAAGGTTGTAAAGTTGAAAGGTTTAAAAGCTCCGGTGTTTGCCGGGGCTTTTTTGTTAAATAATATAATATCGAACACCGAATTTCGAATGATGAATAATGAAATATTTTTAATTTAATCACTATTCAACTTCGGTGTTCGACATTCAACATTCATTATTCGATATTAAAAAAAGATCCTGCTAATCACTCCCCCTTCAGGGGGCCGGGGGGTATAAAACAAGCAAAGCCCCTGATGGGCAGGGGCCTTTGCTAACCAATTATAAACCTAAATTATTGAGAAGAGCTGTAGGAGAAGGAGTCGAACCTCCACAGAGTGGTTATTCTTATTGCTAAGAGTTTCCCATGATCTCCGCCACCGCGACGAGGAGGTGTGTCTGCCAAAAATTTCACCATCCTACAATATATATTCACGCCAGTGAATTGCTGTTGGGGAAGGATTCGAACCTCCACAGAGTGGTTAGCCCGCTTCGGGTTTTCCATATTCTCCGCCACCGGGACAAGGAGGTGTGTCTGCCAAAAATTTCACCACCCAACATTATGTTGTTATTATTTTAAAGAACAGTTAAGCTTTTTAGGTCCGTTTGCTTATTACAAACATAACAGGACTATCAATTCCTTGCAAATATTTCAACAAAATAATTTTATTTTTATTCAAATTATAATTATACTTGTATTTCAATATAGATATTCAAATTTATGTCCCACAGAAAAGCTCAAAATTTAGAAATTGATAATCTGGATATCCAGATTTTATCAATATTGATGAAAAACGCGACTACTCCATACACCGAAATCGCCAAAGAATTGATCGTTTCCGGCGGAACTATACATGTGCGGATGAAAAAGTTGGAAGAAATGGGTGTAATAAAAGGGGCTAGCCTGGAAGTAGATCCGCAGAAATTAGGGTATGATATTACCGCTTTCCTGGGGATATTCCTGGAAAAAGGTTCGCAGTATAACG
>CAISKH010000350.1 GCA_903885865.1 uncultured Mucilaginibacter sp. | reverse complement strand
ACCCTGAATCAGTACAAATACTTTAGATAATGTAGCTTAAACAACTGCAAATAAAATACTTACAGAAATTTACTAAAATTTCAAAAAACTTGATGAATCACTTTTTTGGATCAGTTGTGAATCACTTTTTAAATTTACTTCGTTATCAAATTATACAACTCATCCAGTTTCGGGCTAAGTACAATCTCTATTCTTCGGTTTTTAGTACGCGCCTCTGCGTTGTCGGCAGCATCAACGGGCTGGTATTCGCTTTTGCCGGTAGCGGTTAACCTGTGGGGGTCAATTTTTTCAACTTCGGTTAAATAACGGGTAACTGATGTGGCACGCAATACGCTCAAATCCCAGTTATCTTTTATTTGGCCCAGGTTAAGTACCTTTTTATCATCCGTATGGCCCTCAACAGCCATGTTAATGTCGGGTTCTTTATTCAGTACCGCGGCTAATTGTTTTAACGCGGCTTTACCACGCTCGTCAATAACGATACTACCCGACGGGAACAATAATTTATCAGTTAATGAAACATAAACCTTGCCGTTCCTTATATCAACCGTTAAACCATTTTGCTGAAAGCCAAGCAACGCTTTTTGCAGTTTCTCTTTTAATGCATTTGTAGCCGCGTCGCGCTTGCGTAATATATCCTCTACTTCTTTTAAACGTTGTTCCCTTTTTTGCAGATCGCTTGATAACTGGCTAACCTTTGATGAGGCTGATCCAAAGTTGGTATTCAACGCATCGTAATTACCTTTTAAAACATCGTAGTTGCTTTTTAACGTGGTGTAACTTGCCTGTTGGTCGGCAAGGTCATGCTTCAAGCCTGCCAGTTCGCGGTGTAGTCGCGCTGTATCAGCCTGCAATTGCGCCACCTGCTCCTCTAAATTGGTGCTGCGGGTGAAGAGCGAATCGCGCTGGGTTAGCATTGCCTTATATTTTTTAGTAGATAATACAACACATGAGTGCAGGGTTATACCTAAAAGTGCGGCGAATAAAAAATACTTTATTTTCATAGCAGAGGGGTTATTTGTTAAACAATGGCGTTTCGTAAAAAAACATTAAGCGGGTATATCTTACTGCATATTAACGCTATATTTTCGGCGACATTGCTGCGTAGCAGTTCTTTATCCTTTATTTGATGCATTACAATAAAACTTTTCAGTTTTAACAGTTCAATATTTTCATTATCGGCGCTATAATCGCGGGGTATTGTTTTTAACTGGTCCTGGCTGCGAAACTTACCGAACAGCTTTATAAATTCATCATCATCAATTATCGCTTTCAGGTCTTTTGCATTATAGTCAATTTCCTGCCTTATAGCTTTTAAATGCACAGCTTCAGGCATCCAGTATCCGCCTGCTATGAACGATTTTCCGGGCTGGATATGTAAATAGTATTCTGCTCCCCCGGCTTTCGTACCCGATGTGGGTATGCTTACGCCAAAATTATTTTTATAGGGCGTTTTGTTTTTACTAAACCGTATATCGCGGTAAATACGCATTACACATTTTTTGGGGTCAAGCTCGGTCGATACTCCAGGGTCAAGTTTATGCACCAATTTTAATAGTTCGCCCGCAAACTCAATTACGTTTTTGCGGGCGGTATCATGGCGCTCCTTGTTGGCCATAAACCATTCGCGGTTGTTATTTTCAACAAGCTCTTTTAAAAAATTAAGTGTTTGCTGTTGTATCATCTACATCTAAATAAGGCTGATAATGTATTTTGGGCGATAACCAGTATAAAAGCAATACCCTCGAAGTTCTGAAAATTACAGGGGCCAGCAAAAAACACCCCCCAATAATTACTCCCGTGTACAACCACGGTGAAGTGGTATTTTTTGTTACCAGGTAAGTGATAAGGGCAAAAGCAAATGATGCGCCTACATTTAAGGCATAGCTTACATACATAGCCGCGTAAAAATATCCGGGCTCAATTTCAAAATGCATACCGCACCGGGGGCAATCCTCGTTAATTTTATTTGTTGTTAAACTGTAAACATTACCGCTAAACATATCGCCCCGGCGGCAGCGCGGGCATTTGGCATGTAACATTGCCCATAATTTGGAAGTAGCAGCCATGTTATAAATTAAAACCGGAGAACGGCACGGATAAGTTTAGTTTAAATTAAGTTTCTCGTCGCGCATGTTGATATTCACATTTTTGCGGCGGTATTTTTTATACCAGATAAAAGCAATAAAAGCTACAGCCAGGTATGGGGCGGCAAGCAAATATAATATACCATTGTTTAAACCATTGGT
>CAISKH010000349.1 GCA_903885865.1 uncultured Mucilaginibacter sp. | reverse complement strand
CTACCGCCTTATTTCTGCCCAAAATACCAACTGTACCGCCTGCCTCAACAATACCGTTCACAAACGAATTACCCAATATGCCCGTACCACCGGTAACTACAATTACTTTACCCTCTAGCGAGAATTTATTTTCCACTTTTAAATTTTCTTATTGTAAGTGTCATTTCGAACGTAGCGAGAAATCTATACACTTGTATAATCCGCTTTGTATGTGTATAGATTTCTCCCTATGGTCGAAATGACAGTTGTGTTTGTTAATTATTTTATGTCTCCAATATCAAAAACATCCATATCTGTATAATCCTGGTTTTCGCCTGCCATTCCCCATATAAAACTATAACTGGCGGTGCCACTACCCGAATGTATGCTCCAGGGTGGTGATACTACCGCTTCGTAATTATCCATAACAATGTGCCTGGTTTCCTGCCCCTCGCCCATATAATGAAACACGCGTTGCCCCTTTGGCACATCGAAATAAAAATAAGCTTCCATGCGCCGGTCATGCACATGGGCGGGCATGGTGTTCCAAACGCTGCCGTCACTTAAAATGGTCAATCCCATTACCAACTGGCAGCTTTGTATACCTTCTGAATGTATATATTTATTAATAGTACGCTTGTTCGCAGTATACGCATCGCCGGCGTTTACTTTCGCAGCCTGTTCATTGGTTAATAATCGGGTTGGATAGCTAGTATGTGCCGGACACGACAGCATATAAAACACCGCAGGGTTAGCCTTGTTCTTACTTGAAAATTTCACGGTTTTAACACCTTTACCTATATACAGGCAATCCAGTTTATTTACGGCATAGGTTTTACCATCGGCAATAATTTCACCATCTCCGGCAACATTAATTATCCCAATTTCACGGCGCTCTAAAAAATATAGTGCTTTTAAATTGGAATAGTTTCCCAATTCTAATTGTTTATCAACAGGGTTTGCCGTCCCTACTATCATACGGTCATAATGTGTATAAACACAGTTGACCTCGCCGGGTTTTACCAGGCCATCGAGCAAAAAACGTTCGCGAATGGCGGCAGTTTGGTATGATTTAAAATCTTCGGGGTGTACGCTGTATATAGATCTCAAAATAATTTGGATTTTTGGTTAACTGATGACAATTTTACAATTATAGTGCTTAATAAGAAAGGGAACAGGGAGTTTATTTTACGCAAACGTTTGCAGAGAACAGTTATCAATGAGTGAATGAGTGAGTTGTGAATGAGTGATTGGATAGTTAATATTCATTAAATCACCCATTCACTCAATCGCTCCTTAAAAATATCTGAAACGTTTGCGCAATTTTTAATTTGATTGTGTCAAGATATATGTAATATTGAGGTTTAAATCAATTGTTCACCACTTCTCTGAAAAGTGGTCTAAATTATTCCTGTTATGAAAAAAATATTCAAGTACAGCCTACTCGTTTTAACGCTTAGCTTTTTTGTAAGTAGCGTATCAATGGCGCAAAACAGCATGACCGAAAAAACCGCTGCCGAATGGGTAAAAAAAGGCGAATGGAGAAATGGCTTTAAATTAAAGCTTTATGATGGTCTTGATAATGTGGAATTTGCTAAACAATACCAGAAAAATAAAACGTTATGGGACAAGGCGTTCACTTATTTACGTACTATGAACCTGGATACACTATCAGTTGGCAAACACCTGATAGATGGCGAGAGCGTATTTGCTACGGTTACTGACGCGGCTACCAAACCCTTTGAAAAAACCGCATGGGAATCGCACCGCAAATATATTGACCTGCATTTAATGATAAGAGGAAAAGAAAGGATTGGTGTAATGAACCCGGCAACGGCTAAAGTTACCGACCCCTATGATGCTACCAAAGATCTGGCGCATTACGATATAAACACAAAGGGCACTTATTATATAGCAGACCCGGAAACATTGCTGATCTTTTTCCCGGAAAACTCGCACCGCCCGGTTATACACGTTGATGGATACGATAAAGTGAAAAAAGTAGTTGTAAAGATATTGGTAGCTGAATAATGAATACCCGGTACCGGCTTCTCTTATTGACCTTTTTTATAAGCTCATTTTCTTTAAAAACACGGGCACAGACCGATGTTGCCAATGCCTTTAAATTTGCAGTTT
>CAISKH010000348.1 GCA_903885865.1 uncultured Mucilaginibacter sp. | reverse complement strand
TATTGTACTGATTCAGGGTGATTCACTCCCTTTTTACAAAGCACTTACTTTCAGCAACTTACCTGCAAAAAGTGATTCAGGTGATTCATGTGATTCACTATTTTTGTGAATCACTATATATCAGCGAAATCATAAAAATCAATTAAAATCAGCGTTCAAACGTTCCCCCACCCATGCGCCAAAACATCGGCCAGGTGTATGGTTTTTATTGGAAGATCATTCTTATCAATATACCCCTGTAAATGCAGCAAACAAGAGGCATCTGTTGAGATAATATACTCCGCACCCGCTGCCAGGGCATTCTCTACCTTTTGCTGGGCCATAGCGCTTGATATGGCATCAAACTTAACCGCGAAGGTGCCCCCAAAGCCGCAGCAGGTATCGCCGTGGTTCAACTCAACCAGTTCTAACCCCAACACTTTTGATAATAGCTGGCGGGGCTCGGCCTTAATTTTGCATTCGCGTAAAGCGGCGCAACTATCGTGATAAACGGCGCGGCCTTCCAGTTCGGCGCCAAAGTAGTCAAACTGCAATATGTTTACCAGGAAATCAGACAGTTCATAAATATTGCCCTGTACGGAACGGCATTTATTGTGCACAATAGTATTGGTAAACAGGTCGTTGTAGTAGTTCTTCACCATACCCGTACATGATGCCGAGGGCATTACAATAACACTATCTTCCAAAAACCCATCCAGGAACTTACGGCCAACAACTTTGGCCTCATCCCAAAACCCGGCGTTAAAAGCCGGCTGCCCGCAGCAGGTTTGTTGAGGGTTATAGGCCACTTCGCAGCCCGCTTTTTCAAGCACTTTAATAGTATTAAAGGCAGTATCAGGAAATAACTGATCTATAAAACAAGGGATAAATAACTCGGTTTTCATTCGGGCGCTAATTTGAGAAAAAGTTTACAGTAATGCTAAGTCTTTTAAAACATTGTGTTAGCAATTATGTCTTGATAAATAATACACCTCACAACAGGCATTATGAGAAATTATAAATTTGTTTTCCTGGCAGGTTTAATGCTAACAACTGGCACCATTTATAGCTGCAAAACGCATTTTACTACTCCGCAAACCAATTATACTGCAATAGAATCGCCTTTGGCGCTTGAAAGAGGCAAAGCGCTCGCATTCAGCATTTGCGCGGGCTGCCATTATAACCGCTCAGTTAATAAATTTATCGGGACCCCTATTCATGATGTTCCCGGAATTATCGGGAAGGTGTATTCGGCCAATCTCACCAATTCAAAAACACATGGCATGCCGCCGCATTATTCCGACGCTGAGCTAAAGTATCTGCTAAAAACCGGCATTGCCAGGGACGGGCGCTTTGTTCCCTACATGCTGCGCCCCAATATGGCTGATGAAGATATTAATGCCATTATAGTTTACCTGCGATCAAATGATCCGGCTATTACAGCGGCTGACACCACCATAGGCCTCACACATTATAACGTGATCGGTAAGTTATACATGGGCATGACCGCTAAGCCTTTACCCTATAAGCCCGGTATAAAATTACCTTCGGATAATGTTGCTTTGGGCCGTTATCTGGTTGATAATGTGGGTTGTTTTCATTGCCACTCCAAAAGTTTTACATCGCTAAATTACCTGTACCCCGAACAATCAAAAGGTTATATGGCTGGCGGCATAAAATTTAAAGATGAACAGGGTATGTTTATATATGCATCTAATCTTACCCCCGATAAAGAAACAGGAATAGGAAAACTTACCCAACAGCAATTTCTAAAAGCAGTAAAAGACGGGGAGGCGCCCGACCGGAAACTGCATCCACCCATGCCAAAATTTAATCAATTACAGGACCGGGAGATAGATGCTATTTATAGCTATTTGCAGCAGGTTCCTGCTGTGAATCATAAGGTTGGTGGGTAAGGGGTTTATTCATCCGCCGGGTACCTCACCCCTGCCAATTGCCTAATTTTATCCAATGTTTCCATTAACAATAAGGTATCAGCAAAAGGTATTACAGGGCTTTCGGTTAGCCCGTTCCGTAAGCATTCATTTACATGAGCGGCCTCATAGTTGTAGCCACCGCCTCCGCCTTTTTCTACTGCGATAAGTTGTTTTTCCGCATTCCCGTCGCCATAGTATTCAATTGTCGACGATGGTTCATAAAACCTTGAAGTTAGCCTGATCCGGCCATTTGTCCCGCAAATATCCATATCAGTAGCCATGTTGGTTGAAAATGACGAAAACAACTGTGCCATCGCCCCGCTTTTATACCTGAATAAAATGGCGCATTGCTCATCTACCCCGGTTGAAGCGGGTGTCATTACCGCATCTATGTGATCTGGTTTTCCCAATACATCCATCGCCATAAAAACGTTGTATATGCCAATATCCATTATGGTACCACCGCCCAATTCAGGTTCAAACAACCGGGGGTTTACAGGGGGTAAGGGCTTAAACCCAAAATTTGCCAGGACGGCCTTTATCTCTCCCAACATCCCGGCCGCTATCATTTCCTTCAATTTTATAAAATGTGGTAAGAATTTGGTCCAGCGCGCGTCCATTAAAAATAGTTTCTTTTCCCTGGCCAGGGCTATCATTTCACTAGCCTGCCTGCTGTTTATAGCAAATGGTTTTTCGCATAAGACAGCCTTGTTATGATTTAGGCATAACAATGTGTTTTCGTAGTGCAGGTTATGCGGCGTAGCAATGTAAATTACGTCTACCTCCGTATTACGCACTAATTCTTCGTACGAATAATGACAATGCTTCACAGGAAATTCCGCAGCAAAATCATCCGCGCCCTTTTTGCTGCGCGAACCAACGGCCACCAATTCCGAGCCCTCAGCAAACTGTAGGTCCGAAGCGAATTTACGTGCTATACTGCCTGTACCTAAAATACCCCATTTGATTGTCTTCATTGCAACTGAAATAAAATGATCAAGCCCCTGCTACCTCAACATGCGGTACAGTAGGTAAATTTCTCCTTTTCTTTTCGGCAAACATTAGTGATATCATCAAAACAAGCCCTACAGCAAAGAAACAATCCAATGCTAATGCTGAGTCGCGCATTTCGTGGGTTAATGATTCTACCAAACCGAAACAAAACAGACCTACAACTATGGATGATTTTTCGGTAACATCATAAAAGCT
>CAISKH010000347.1 GCA_903885865.1 uncultured Mucilaginibacter sp. | reverse complement strand
GCATGCGGGTGGGTCTCAATTACACCTGTTATGTCGGCTTCATTGAACGCGGCAAAATCATAATAGGGCTGCGGGTCGCGGGCAGGGTCAATAACCACCATTTTTCCCATCCTTATTATGGCGTAGGAAGCATGGGCCAAACCTTTATCGTAAAATTGATGAATGATCATTGTGGGGTAAATATAGTAAAGCGCCGGGAATATCGAATAGCCCCCTCTAAATCTCCCCCGGTAGGGGAGACTTTTAATTAGTGCTTTTTTAAATGATAGTAGTTTAATAGAAAGATTTGTCAACTTTTTAAAAGTTGACAAATCTAATTCCCGGTCCAACTTACTCACCACTCGCTACTCACCATTCACTACCAAACCCTAATCCTGTCCTCCGGTTTTTTATACATTTTATCGCCGGGTTTAATGTTAAAAGCCTTGTACCAGGCATCAATATTGGTAATAGGCGCATTAATGCGGTGCTGGCCTGGCGAATGCGGGTCGGTCAATACCAGCTGCGCCGCGCTTTCGGGCGTCTGGTTGCCTCTCCATATCTGCGCGTACGACAGGAAGAAACGCTGATCGGGCGTAAAGCCGTCAATTTTTTTGGTTGAGTGCCCTTCTTTGGTTTTCTTAAATGCCTCATAAGCCACATTAAGCCCGCCCAGGTCGGCCAGGTTTTCGCCTAACGTTAAGTGGCCATTCAGGTGTATGGTATCGTTTACGGTAAGCTTATCGTATTGCGCGGCTACCATTTCGGCGCGTGTTTTAAATTTATCGGCATCCTCTTTTGTCCACCAGTCTTTTAATGACCCGTCGCCGTCAAACTTCCGGCCCTGGTCGTCAAAGCCATGCGTCATTTCGTGGCCTATAACAACCGCAATACCGCCGTAATTTACGGCGTCATCAGCGCCAAAAGCAAAAAACGGAAAATCAAGTATACCCGCCGGGAAAGTAATCTCATTTTTTGTAGAGCTATAGTTAGCATTTACGGTAGGCGCGGTCATGTTAAAGCGTTTTTTATCAACAGGTTTACCTAACTGGGCGGCATTGAAATCGCTTCTCCATTCTTCCATGCGCCTTATGTTGCCAAAATAATCGTTCCGGTTTATTACCAGGCCCTTATATTCCTGCCATTTATCGGGGTAACCAATTTTAACACTGAACATGGCTAATTTTTTAAGCGCGCGGTTCTTGGTTTCCTGGCTCATCCAGTCTAATCGTTTAATACGCGCACCCAAAACCTCTTTCATATTATTTACCAGGTTTACCATATAAACCTTGGCTTCTGGTTTAAAATATTTAGCCACATATAACTGGCCCAGCAATTCGCCCATACTGCGGTCAATCTGCGCCGACATACGCTCGTTGCGTGGTGTTTGCACCTTTTGGCCGCTTGTTACGCTGCTAAAATCAAAAGCCGCTTTTACAAAAGGCGAGCTTAACGAGCCCGCGCTGCCCCTTAGCAGGTGCCAGGTTAAATAAACTTTCCAGTCATCAACCGGTGTGGCGGCTAATAAAGCATCTTCTGTTTTAAAAAAATCAGGTTCGGCAACTATTACACTGTCTTGCCCTGGCATCTTTGCTTTTGGCAAAATTTGCGCCCAGTTTAAATGCGGGGTGATTTTAGTAAAATCTGCGACCGAAAATTTATTATAAGTTTTAGTTGGATCGCGCAGCGCGGTGCGAGGCCATTGCGCTTTGGCTAGTGCTGTTTCGATATTAAAAATAGTAGCCGCGTTTTTAGTTGCCTGGCTTTCGCCTGTCCCGGTGAGCGTAAACAAGGTAACTATGTAATGTTTATAAGCATTTTGAATTTTTACAGTGCGTGCATCATTTTTTAAATAATAATCGCGGTCGGCCAAACTGGTACCGCCCTGGCTAAAGCCAATAATATTTACGGTAGGGTGCTTTTCATCAGGGCTTACCCCAAAGCCCAGCAACGGCGTTGAAATAGCGTGCGCATGTTCATATGTAAATTCGTTTACAACATCGGTTAAGCTATTTATTTTCGCTATCCGCTCCAGGTCGGGTTTTATAGGGTCGTAGCCTAGTTTTTCAATAGCCACGCTATCCATTCCGCTGGCAAACATATCGCCAACGCGCTGTTTTATACTTCCTTTGGGGCCCTGTGTTTTGCTGGCATCTTTAAGCAGCACCTGCAGGCGGTCGGTATTTTGCTGTATCAGTATATTAAAACTACCCCAGCGGGTTTCTTTTGCCGGTATCGGGTTTTTTTTAACCCAGGTCCCGTTAGCATATTCAAAAAAGTTGTCGCCCGGTTTAACCGACAGGTCCATATTGGCCGGGTCAATGTATTTTACGGGATGTTTTGGCTTTGGTTTATCAATTACAAAAGCGCTTACGGCAAGGCATAGTGCACCAGCCAAAACCAGGTGGTTGATCTTTAATTTCATAAGAATAATTGAGTCAGTTAATAGTACAATAATAACATAATTAAGTGCATGTTAAAAATATTAACCCCAAATTTTTTCATAACCATTTATCATCGGTAAACTTTTAATTCAAAACGCTATTTTTGCAGCTTATGAGCATTGCTAAAACATATTTGCCCAAACAGGCCGAGGAGAAATGGTATAGTTACTGGTTAGAACATAATTTTTTCCGCTCGGTGCCTGATGGCCGCGAACCTTATACCATTGTGATGCCTCCGCCCAATGTTACCGGGGTTTTGCACATGGGGCACATGCTGAACAACACGATACAGGATGTTTTAATACGCCGCGCCCGCATGAAAGGCAAAAATGCCTGTTGGGTACCGGGTACTGATCATGCCAGCATTGCTACCGAAGCAAAGGTTGTGGCCATGCTTAAAGAGCGCGGCATTAACAAGAAAGATATAAGCCGCGACGAATTTTTAGCCTACGCATGGGACTGGAAAGAAAAATACGGCGGCATTATATTAGAACAACTTAAAAAATTAGGCGCCTCATGCGATTGGGAACGCACCCGTTTTACGATGGATGATGACTTATCAGAAGCGGTAATAGATACTTTTATCCACCTCTACAAAAAAGGATGGATATACCGCGGCATACGCATGGTGAACTGGGACCCACAGGGTAAAACAGCCGTTTCAGACGAAGAGGTTGTACGCAAGGAGGTTAACCAGAAGTTGTATTATATCCGCTACGCAGTTAAGTCCGGAAGTCCGGAAGTCCGGAAGTCCGAAAGTGAGCCCGATCTTTCCGACTTCCCGACTTCCGGACTTTCGGACTTCCTCACCATCGCTACTACCCGCCCGGAAACTATCATGGCCGATGCGGCGATATGCATAAACCCAAATGATGTGCGATACCTGCATTTACATGGTAAAAAAGTGCTTATCCCGTTAATTAACCGCGAGATACCGGTTATACTGGATGACTATGTAACTATGGATTTTGGTACCGGTTGCTTAAAAGTTACCCCCGCGCACGACTTGAATGATTACGAACTGGGGCAAAGGCATAACCTGCCGGTTATTGATATTTTAAATGATGACGGCACACTGAATGAAAATGCGCAAATATTAGTGGGCGAGGACCGTTTCGCGGCGAGAAAAAAGATAGTTGTTTTGCTGGAAACTGACGGTTACCTCGAAAAGGTTGAAGACTATACCTCGCAGATAGGTTTTTCTGAACGTACAGATGCCATCATTGAGCCCAAATTATCTATGCAATGGTTTTGTAAAATGGATGAAATGGCCAAACCTGCTTTGGATTATGTGTTAAACGGTGATATAAAATTGATACCCGAAAAATTCACCAATACCTACCGCTACTGGATGGAAAATGTGAAAGATTGGTGCATTAGCCGCCAATTATGGTGGGGGCAGCAAATACCGGCATACTATTTACCAAACGGGGAGTTTGTAATAGCCAAAACCAAGGAAGAGGCCCTCATAGAAGCAAAACTAAAAACTAAAAACTCAAAACTCACTACTCAGGATTTAATTCAAGACGAGGACGTGCTCGACACCTGGTTCTCCTCATGGCTATGGCCCATATCCGTATTCGACGGGCTTAAGGACCCCAACAATGCCGATATCAATTACTACTACCCCACCAACGACCTGGTTACCGCGCCCGAAATTTTGTTTTTCTGGGTAGCGCGCATGATCATGGCCGGGCACGAGTACCGGGGTGAGCCGCCATTTAAAAATGTTTATCTCACTGGTATTGTGCGTGATAAGCTGGGCAGAAAGATGTCGAAATCATTAGGCAACTCGCCTGACCCGCTGGAGCTGATAGAAAAATACGGGGCCGACGGTGTTAGGGTAGGCATGCTCCTTTCCTCCCCTGCCGGTAACGATTTGATGTTTGATGAGAAAGATTGTGTGCAGGGCCGTAATTTTTTTAATAAAGTTTGGAACGCCTTCCTCCTGGTAAAAGGATGGGAAGTTGATGATAAACTTAAAAATCCTAACGGGGTGGCAATTGATTGGTTTGAAAGCAGGTTTAACCAGGCGCTAACAGAGATAGAAAACAACTTTGGCCAGTACCGTTTATCAGAAGCGCTAATGGCTACTTACAAACTGGTTTGGGACGATTTCTGCGCATGGTACCTGGAGATGATAAAGCCCGCGTACCAGCAGCCCATTGATCACGAAACGTACAACAGAACCATAGCTTTTTTTGAAAATATTTTAAAAATACTGCACCCGTTTATGCCTTTTATAACCGAAGAGTTATGGCATGATGAATTATTTGGCAAACGCGATAAAATGGACTGTTGCATTGTAGCCCAATTGCCAACTAATGGGGAAATAAATTCCCGCCTGCTGGCCGATGTTGAAATGGTAAAACAAATAATAACCCAGGTACGAAATATTCGCAGCACTAAACAAATTTCGCCAAGGGAAACACTACCCCTTTTTGTTAAGGCAAATTCGGACATTAATTATCTAAGCTATCAGTCCATTTTAACCAGGCTGGCCACTCTCAGCGAGTTAACGCCTACTGATAGCAAAGTAAGCGGCGCAAGCAGTTTTTTAGTATCAACCGACGAATTTTATGTGCCTTTAACCGAAAATATCGACCCACTGGCCGAGGCCGGCCGCCTTCAAAAAGAGAAAGAATATTTAAACGGATTCTTAAAATCGGTAAATGCAAAACTCACCAACGAGCGGTTTATGAGCAATGCAAAACCCGAAATAATTGAGGTTGAGCTAAAGAAAAAAGCAGACGCCGAAGCCAAATTAAAAATCCTTGACGAAAGCCTGTCTGGTTTGGCAAACTAATTGCACCACTTGTTCAGATACAATGCTATTATCTATTGATTTACCCCACATTATTGGGTATAATCAGTAGTTATTGCATTTACGGTAATTAAGTAGGCATGAGCAATAAGGTAAAGTTTTTTAACTTTTCTATCGGTAATATATTGTCTGGTCATCTGTCCATTCTTGACCGTGCCCGTATACGCTTATTATATTATGGTTTAATACTTTCCTTTTTTATCCTGCTTGCTTTATTTGTTGCCGATCTATACCAGCACAATATTATTCTTAGCATTACTACAGGTATACTATTATGCGCGTCGGCGCTGCTATTTAAATATCTTACTTACTGGCCCCGCTGGGTGGTTATATCACATCTCATTCTTATAGCAGGTACAGTTATGAATATAACTGACATCTATTTATCCATACAAAATGTGGATGTTGTGAGCGCCGAAGTTATGATATTGATAATGCTGTTTGCCTTTTATATGCTTGGGCAAAAATCGGGATTAATTTATACGCTGTTAAATATAGTTCCCATGTTAAGCCTATTGCTGTTTCAAGATAACTACAGTTATGTAATTGGCCTGAAGCCCGAAAAAGTCGACGGGTCAACCACCTTTATGGCGATACTTGCCGGTTTCATACTTCTCATATTTATATGCAGCCATTTTTATAATGCGTTTATTAAAACTATAAGGGAGCTTAAGGAAACCAGCCATAAGCAAAGCCTGCTTACCATGGAGTATGAAGAAGCTATAAAAAAAGCGCAGAAATCAGCAGAAGCGAAATCTGAGTTTCTTTCTTCCATGTCGCATGAAATCAGGACCCCGCTTAACGCGGTTATTGGTATGAGTAATTTGCTGCTAACCGGTAACCCTACGCCTGACCAGGTAGAGAACCTCGAAGTGATGAAATTTTCGGCCGGCAACTTGTTATCCATAGTTAATGATTTGTTAGATTTTAATAAAATAGAATCGGGCAAACTGGTCTTTGAAAACATAAAATTTAACCTGCCTGAGTTGATGCAAAATATTTGCGGCGGACAAATTATAGCTGCCCAGGAAAAGGGGCTTTTATTAAAATTAGAGATTGATAAGACACTAAGTGACAAAGTATTGTTTGGCGACCCTACCCGCATAACTCAGATAATTTTTCACCTGGTAAGCAATGCTGTGAAATATACATCCGAAGGAAATGTATGGGTTAAAGTAAGTTGTTTAGAAAGTCGGAATAACAAGGTTACAGTTAATTTTTCGGTAAAAGATACAGGGATTGGTATAGCGCCAGACAGGATGGATGCTATTTTTGAACCATTTACCCAGGAATATTCAGGTACTATAGGGCAATATGGGGGTGTTGGCCTCGGTTTGGCTATAGTTAAGCGTTTGTTGCAATTACAGGGATTAGAAATTAATTTATCAAGCAGGCTAAACTTCGGATCGAGGTTTTCATTTGATATGGAGTTCCCGGTATCAGCAGAAAAGATTGCTTACATGGACGGCGAGCATCGGCAGCGGGTAATTGAAAACAATGAAACGCTGAGTTCTGTACGTATGCTTGTTGCCGAAGACAACCCGATCAATGTATTATTAATGAAAAAAATGCTGTTCAGGTGGAACATTGTGCCTTCAATTGCCGAAAATGGTGAGCGCGCGGTTGAGTTGGTGCAATATGGCAATTTTGATATCGTGTTAATGGACCTGCAAATGCCGGTTATGAATGGCTTTGACGCCACTATGGAGATACGCCGGATGCCCGATCCTAAAAAATCAGGGATACCTATCATTGCCTTAACGGCGTTGGCCTTAGTTGATATCAGGGAGCGGGTACTTGATTCGGGCATGAATGATTATGTGTTGAAACCATTTAAACCAAATGAATTATTTGAAAAGATTCAAAGCCTGATTTCCAGTCCGTCGGCCGGCTTAAACCTTAGTATAGCCGGGTAATTCTTCAATAAATTGATAATTCTTTCCTTCAAAATCAATGCGGCAGTAATAATGCTGCAAGCCATTTGTAACGGCCAGTAAGGCTATTTTATGAACCATATTATACCGGGCCACCTGGTCAAATACCTTTTGATCAATAGCCACCGATGGCGCTTTACACTCCACCAGTAAAATTTTATCGCCGGCTGAATCAAACGCGATGATATCCGACCGTTGTTGCCTTCCGTGTAATTTATGGCCGCCCTCCAATTTCAGCAACGCTTTAGGATAGTTTTTTTGCCTGATAAGGTATTGTACAAAATGCTGGCGCACCCACTCTTCAGGGGTAATGATGATGTTCCGTTTCCTGATCTCGTCAAATAAGGATAGCTGCCCGTTTTCATCTGTTATTTTGAAAGGATACGGAGGAAGGTTAAGGGGCTGCAGCATATTTTAAGTCAAAAATCAAAAGTAGGAATTTAGTGATTAGTTAATTAGAGATTGGTGGTTGGTTAGTATAAATTTTTTAGCCGGGGCAAAAATCCATCATATATAACCATTGAATCTGCCACTATTTAAAATGACAGAACTAATCTCTAATCTCTAATTAACTAATCACTGATTTATTTTTACTTTTGACTTTAATGACTGCCCCGGAAATAATCAAAGATCTTACCAACCGTAAATACAAACCGCTTTATCTTTTACACGGGGATGAACCCTATTTTATCGACCTGGTAAGCAATCATGTTGAGCATAAACTATTACCCGATGCCGAAAAGGGCTTTAACCAAACCGTGCTGTATGGAAAGGATACGGATATTATGGCCGTGCTAAACTCAGCCAAGCGTTACCCAATGATGGCCGACTACCAGGTAGTGCTGGTAAAAGAGGCCCAGGAAATGAAATGGGGCAACGAAAGCGATGATAAAAAAGGCATTAACCCCCTGCTTAGCTATCTCGAAAACCCGTTACCCAGTACCATATTGGTTTTTTGCTATAAATATGGCAAGTTTGATAAGCGCAAAAAAACTTATAAAGCCATTGAAAAGAACGGGATTGTTTTTGAATCGGCAGCTTTATATGATAGCAAGATACCTGCATGGATAGAATTGTACCTAACCGAAAAAGGGTATAAAATTAACCAGCAGGCATCGCTAATGTTAGCCGAATATTTGGGTAACGACCTGTCAAAAATTGTAAACGAACTGGATAAGCTGATGCTGAATGTGGCTGCGGGGCAGGAAATTACGCTTAAACATATCCATGATAATATTGGCATAAGCAAAGAATACAATGTGTTTGAATTGCAAACCGCTTTGAGCAAAAAAGATGCTTTAAAGGTTAACCGCATCATTAATTATTTCGAAGCCAATCCTAAAGCTAACCCCATGGTGCTGGTATTGGGTAACCTGAACAACTTTTTTAGTAAGGTACTCATCTATCATTACTCGAAGGACAGATCGCCCCAAAACCTTGCCCGCGAATTGGGCATAAGCCCTTTTTTTATAAAAGATTATGAGCAGGCGGCACGGAGTTACCCCGACAATAAAGCCAAACAAATTATAAGCTACCTGCGCGAATATGATGTAAAAAGCAAGGGTGTTGAATCAAACACCGAGGCAGGCGGGCTGATGAAGGAGTTGATGTTTAAGATATTGCATTGAAGAAAATATAGGGGCTGTCTCAAAATACCACCTGTAAGAACAGAAGTTGACGCTCTGTGTTCTCTGTGATTTTCTTAGTGCCCTCTGTGGTTAAATTAACCACAGAGGGCACTAAGGTTTACACAAAGGGCACCAAGGGTTTATAGAGTCAAAATAGTATTCTGGCTCAACTGATGTGAGTTTTACTTTTCCTACAGACTCTTTTTGCATCTATTTACCGCCGCCTGAACTGCCGCCGCCTGATGGAGGGGCGCCCATACCGCCCTGGTCGTCTTTCTTAAGGTCATCATTATTTACGCCTTTCTTTTTTTCCATTGGGTTGCTAAAGGTAGTTTTACCAAAACTATAGCTAAAGGTTATGCCAAACGAGCGGAAAGGAAACTGGGTGTACCTGGTTTGCGAAAAGCCGGGGCTTGAAATACTGGAGTTAAAGTT
>CAISKH010000346.1 GCA_903885865.1 uncultured Mucilaginibacter sp. | reverse complement strand
GGATGGGTGATAGGGCAATTAAAAGCTCAATACCCCGGCCTCGTATTTATAGGCGAAGCTTACGATACAAAGGACTACAGCAGCTATATTTTTGAAGGTAAGTTTGACTATTTATATGATAAGGCAGGCATATTTGACGCGGTAAGGAAACTGACCACTAACGAAACCGGCGCCACTGTTTGGGATATTAACAACGTATGGAACAACCAGACCAACGGCATCGACGATTATATGCTGCGCTTTATGGAGAACCACGACGAGCAGCGCGTAGCCTCTGCCAGTTTTGCGGGGGATGCGTGGTATGGGGTGCCGGGGATGATAGTTTGCGCTACACTATCGAACGGGCCGGTGATGATCTATTTCGGGCAGGAGGTTGGTGAGCCGGGCGAGGGGGTGGAAGGCTTTGGCGATAACGACGGGCGCACCAGCATATTTGATTACTGGGGTGTGCCCCAACATCAGAAGTGGGTAAATGATGGCTTGTTTGATGGGGGCCGGTTGTCTGATGGTCAGAGACGGTTGCGTGAGTTTTACAGCAAGTTGTTCAATGCCGCGCGGAATAATGAGGCCTTGCATGCAGGCAAGTTTTACGAGTTACTGTTAGCTAACCAGGCGAACTTTAACGACCGAATGTATCTGTTTATGCGTTATACCGATAACCAACGGGTATTGGTAATTGCCAGCTTCGACCGTAACGAGCAAACCCTGCACGTCAATATGCCGCAGGACTTGCTGTTGTGGATGAAGGTAAGCGGCCCGGTGACGTTTACAGACCTGCTAACCGGGAACCGGTTTACTACCGGCAATATAGAGACTATGGGGTTATCCCTAACCATGCCGCCAATGAGCGGTGTGCTGCTTGCTTTTTGATGTGTGTAATCCTGAAAAAGGTTTCTGCAAAGTGATTCACAAAATAGTGAATCACTTTGAATCACCTGAATCAGTTTTTGCTTGTAAGCTGCTGAAAGTAAGTGTTTTGTAAAAATGGAGTGAATCACCCTGGATCAGTACAAAAACTTTAGATAATGATGCTTACTAACCTTTAAATAAATATTTTATATTTTTTATTGACTTTTTGACCAAATGGAGTGAATCATACAAAATGAATCACTGAACGTAAAAAACAGCAGATTTTTGTCCTCGCAAACTCTCTCGTAGAGGACCCTGGGTTGAAATCGTACTACGATCGCAGGGTCTCCGTTGGAAGACCCTGCGAGGACAAACAGCAAAATGCCGTACTCGTGCAATTTGTCATTCTGAACGTAGTGAAGAATGACAAAAGGGCTAATTAATGAAATTTTCAATCTTTCTAATACCCACAATTGTATATCTTGCCCATTAAAATAACAAGGATATATCCCTGTTGATGAATTATCCGTTACAAAACAAGAAGTTTAAATACTATACCAACTTTACCATGAGAACCACTTGTTTTAAAATATTAATAATTCTGCCTCTAAGTTTACTATCATTAAACACGTACGCACAAAACCTCCAGCTTAAAAAAACAGATTCCGTTTTAACGCTGGTTAAAAAATATTTCAAAACAAAGGATGCTGACGTTATTTACGCGCTTACGGGCGTTAATTTTGAAAAGGCCATCAGCCAGGGCGCGTTCAGGGATATTTGTTTCCGTAGCCTGTTCCCGTTGGGTGCAATAAAAAAAGATTCGCTTTTAAGTTTTGTAAATAATAAAACAGCCACCTACAAAATACAATTTGAAGCAGTAACCATGCAACTGCTCCTCAGTTTGGACCAGGACGATAAAATAGAGTTGTTTTTATTTCAGCCGTTTAAAGAAGAACCTATTGATAAACTTACGCCTGTAGCATCGTCCAATCCTTTACTCACTATTACAGATAAAAAAGTTGATTCCGCGGCGCGTAAGTATATACAAAAATCAAATACGGTTGGCTTAAGCATCGGCATCATTAAAAACGGAAAGGCCGGTACCTATAACTACGGTGAAATTAAAAAGGGCAGCAAGCGGTTACCTACTGCCGGCACCCTGTTCGAGATCGGGTCTATCACCAAAACATTTACCGCTGCCCTATTAGCTTACTGTGTTAATGAGGGTAAGCTGCGTTTAACTGATCCTATAACGATGCATCTGCCCGATTCGGTAGCGCGTAACCCCGCGCTTCAAAACATTACTTTGCTCAACTTAAGCAACCATACCTCGGGACTGGTAAGCCTGCCCGATAATTTTTCGGCGCAACAACCTTACGATAAGCTAAATCCTTATAAAAACTATACAAAGCAATTGCTGTATGCTTACCTCAAAAACTGCACTTTGAACAGCAAACCCGGCGAAAAATATGCCTACTCTAATTTAGCGGTGGGTTTATTAGGCACTATTTTAGAAAAACTGAGCGGCAAAAATTATGAGCAAATGGTGGCCGAAATTATTACCGGGCCGCTGCAAATGGCCGGCACGGTGCAGCATTTATATCCCATGATCTCTACACGTTTTACAACCGTTTACGATGATATGGGCCAGCCAACCCCTGCCTGGGATTTCGACGCGCTGGCGCCCTGTGGCTCCTTGCGCTCAACGG
>CAISKH010000345.1 GCA_903885865.1 uncultured Mucilaginibacter sp. | reverse complement strand
GTTATTTTCAAAAAAAACAAATCTTACTGAATCAAAATCCATGTTTTTTGAATAAACCAGGATCGTGTCCCTGGTTTTACTAATGTCAACAATTTTTTGTTCGTCAAGCCCGGGCGGATAAGCTATACGCACCGAGGGTTTTTCAAGGCTTCTGTTAAAAATAAACTGCATTTTGCCATCGGTATCAAACCTGTGGTCGATAAACCGCAGTTTGGTTGGGGCCAGCGTAGCTAACTTTAGTTGTACACCCGATGTATCATGCTGTAAGTTAATAGGTTTATTTAAAAAACCAAGCTGTTCGGTTTCGTTATCATATATTTTATTGGGGGCGTTTTCTTTTAAAGCGTATATTTTATAAACGCCGGCTTTGAGGTTATTTAAAGTAAAATTACCGGAAGTATCGGCCGTAGTATAAATAGTGGGCTTCTTTTTTTTATCAAACAAGAGCGAATCTTCTTTAAGGGTAAAGAGCATAACCGTAACATCGGTAGAAGGTTGGCCCGGAACGGGTTTTTCCTTTTTTTGGGTCAGCACATCCGTTACAGAGCCGGAAATGCTTAGCGAATCTATATGGCTGCCGGTGGAAAACACGTACGTAAAATTTTTTAACAAATTGCCTTCGTTAACATCGTGGATGGCCGCACCGAAATTGATCACATAAGTTGTGTTTTTTTGCAGGGTATCTTTAAAGGTTATCAATAAGCTTTTTTGTGTTGTTTTAAAATCGGGTCGTTTGTCAGCGTCCCGCCATGGAAATATCGTTATTTCCTGTAACGGGTTTACGAGCCTGAAATACTCATCAAAATCCAGGCGGATCTGTTTGGCCGTAAAATTACGCGTCAGGTTTGGTGGGTTTGCCTTCAATAATTTGGGCGGGGTTATGTCCCTGGGGCCGCCCTGGGGTTTTTGCTGCACCGCACACCCAAAAGTTAGCAAGGTCAGCATCGCGAACACAAAAATTTTGCAATAAAGAAGGCAATTTTTATATGACGTCATTTTTAGGCGAAATAAACGATTTTTTGTTTTTTATGAAGATTATCATTCTGGATTAAAAATAATGGCTTAAAATTAATATTTTATAAATAGCTGATTTACAATAAATTATACACTATTTTGATAAATGCACCATTATAACCGATATGTCTGAAGGTGAAACCCCCGAAATGCGGGAAGCCTGGCCCAAAGTGCGCGGTTTTATCTTCATCAATTTTTCGCGCGCTTCTTTTGATAAGGATTGCATTTGCTGATAATTAAAATCGGGGTTAATTTCTTTGTCCTCCATTTTTTTCATTCGCCCTACAATATCCATTTCCTTTTCAAAATAACTCTCATATTTGATTTTTATTTCAGCCTGCTCAATAGTTTCTTTGTCGTAGCCCGCTAAATAATTTTTCAGGTCCTGGTCAACCAGTTGCAGATCGGTTATTGAAACCTGGGGGCGGCTCAATAAATTAAAAAGTTTGGTGGTTTGAGAAACGGCGCTAGTATTCAGATTTTCTAATAGACTATTCACGCTTTCCTGGGAGATTGATTTGGCCCGGGTGTAAGCAACTATATTATCAGAATTTTTTATTTTTTGTTTCACCTTGTTTAAACGTTCGTCGCTGATCAGCCCGAGTTCGTGTCCAATAGGGCTTAGCCTGATATCTGCGTTATCCTGGCGCAATAGTAAGCGGTGCTCCGCGCGGGAGGTAAACATACGATAAGGTTCCTCTGTCCCCTTGGTAACGAGGTCGTCTATCAAGACACCTATGTAGGATTCTGCCCGCTTCATGATCAACTCGTGCTTATCATTTAGTTTCTGATGTGCGTTAATCCCCGCTATAAAGCCTTGTGATGCTGCTTCTTCATAACCGGTAGTGCCGTTTATTTGGCCGGCGAAGTAAAGGTTGCTTACTAATTTGGTTTCTAAAGTGAGCCCAAGCTGCGTTGGCGGAAAGTAATCGTATTCTATAGCATAGCCCGGACGAAACATTTTAACATTCTCAAAACCAGGTATTTGTGTTAGCGCCCTATATTGCACATCCTCGGGCAAAGAGGTGGAAAATCCATTTACATATATTTCCACGGTATTTAAACCTTCGGGCTCCACAAATATCTGGTGACGGTCACGCTCGGCAAAGCGGTTTATCTTATCTTCTATTGACGGGCAGTACCGTGGTCCCAGACCCTTGATACGCCCGGTAAACATGGGCGATTTTTCAAAGCCTTCTTTCAGCGTTTCATGTACGCGGCTATTTGTATAGGTTATCCAACAGCATCGCTGTTCCTTTATTTGTTCAACCTCTGTGTAAGAAAATCGGCCCCGTTCTTCATCGCCCCATTGTTCTTCCATTAAGGAATAGTTCAGGCTTCGCCCATCTACGCGTGGTGGTGTGCCCGTTTTCATTCGTCCGGAATCAAAACCCAGGGTTACCAATTGTTCGGTTAAGCCGGTTGCTGCTTTTTCAGCTGTACGGCCGCCACCGAATTTTTTTTCGCCAATATGAATAATGCCGTTTAAAAAAGTACCGTTGGTTAATACTACCGCATCAGCTTCTATTTCTATGCCCAGGGAGGTGCGAACGCCCTTTATCGCATTATTGCTTACCAATAGGGACGTAACGGTATCCTGCCAAAAATCAACGTTTGGCGTGCGCTCTAAGGCCAGGCGCCATTCTTCGGCAAACCGCATACGGTCGCTTTGGGCTCGGGGGCTCCACATAGCCGGGCCCTTTGATAGGTTCAGCATTCTGAACTGAAGCGAGGTTTTATCGGTAATTATACCCGAATAACCGCCCATTGCGTCAATCTCCCGCACAATTTGCCCTTTAGCCACGCCACCCATTGCCGGGTTGCAGCTCATTTGCGCGATGGTGCCCATATTCATGGTTACCAGCAAAACAGACGAGCCCAAATTGGCCGCTGCCGCTGCTGCCTCACAGCCTGCATGGCCGGCCCCAACTACAATTACATCGTATTTCTTAAACATCACAACCTCCATGTTCCACGTGGAACATTAAATATTTATTCATTTCCCGGATGTTCCACGTGGAACGTTCGGGCGTTTGATCTAAGCACGCATTGATTTCATGCCTCTTTTAATTCCGTTAACTCCAGCCATCGCATACTTTTTTCATCGAGCAGGCTGCTCAAATCGGCTATTTTCTTCGCCGTTTCTACAATGACGCTATTATCTATGCCCGAATTTAGCTTTTTGTTTAACTCTTTTAACTGATTTTCGAGTATGGTAATATCATTTTCTAGTGTCTCTATTTCCTTTTGTTGCTTAAAGCTTAGTTTGTTTTTAGGAACAGCATTGACGATGGGTGTAATACCCGCCGCTTTATCCTGCCTGTTTTGCTGTTTCTGATCTTCCTGCTCAAGCCTGTATGAAGAATAATTGCCGTTATATATTCGCACATGGCCCTTTTCTTCTACAATAAAAAGCTGTTCGGTTAGCTTATCCAGCAAATACCTGTCGTGCGATACGATCATTAGTACACCCGCATAGTTGGTTAAAAACTCCTCCAATACGTTTAGGGTATCAATATCCAGGTCGTTTGTTGGCTCGTCCAGTATCAGGAAATTAGGGTTTTTAATCAGGATGCTCATTAATTGTAGCCTTTTTTTCTCGCCACCGCTTAATTTAGCGATAAAACCATACTGTTTGGCCGGCGGAAATAGAAATAAAGTAAGCAACGCCGAAGCAGATATGAGCCTGCCATCGGCCATGGTAATAAACTCCGCTACGTTTTTAACCACATCAATTACGCGCTCATCGTCCTTAAACACAATGCCCGACTGGTGAAAATAGCCCAAAACGGTGGTTTCGCCTTTTTCAATATAG
>CAISKH010000344.1 GCA_903885865.1 uncultured Mucilaginibacter sp. | reverse complement strand
CACTCCGCCAGTTGGCGGAAGGGCTTTAAAATTGCACCAATTAAAAGTCTCCCCTACCGGGGGAGATTTAGAGGGGGCTGGTTGCCTTACAAACTCGTCGTCAGCAACGCCATAATTTCTTTACCGGTCAGTTTCTGCTGAATGCCCGATGCCATATCTTTAAAGGTGAGCAGGCCGGTTTGCATTTCGTCGCTGCCAATCAATATGGTATAAGGGACATTCTTGTTATTGGCATATTCCATTTGCTTTTTGATCTTAGCGCCGGCCGGATATAATTCAGTATTAATATTTGTATCGCGGAGCTGCTGTAATAGTGGCAGGGCATACAGTTCACCGTCTTTATCAAAACAGCATATTAATACTTGGGTACTTTGGTTAGCATCTTCAGGAAAAAGGCGTAGTTCTTCCATTACATCATAAATACGATCGGCGCCGAAAGAGATGCCCACACCTGTAAGCCCCTTCAGTCCAAACATACCGGTCAGGTCGTCATACCGGCCGCCGCCGCCAATGCTGCCCATTTCGGCCTCATTGGTTTTAACTTCAAATATGGCGCCTGTATAATAGTTAAGTCCGCGGGCCAGGGTAATATCCAGTTCAACGGTTCCGCTTTGCAGTTTGAAGTTATCTATATATATAAGCACTTCCTCTATTTCATCGCAACCCTTTAAGCCAATTACCGATCCGCCCAGGGCGGCGCGCAAGCTTTGCAGTTTTATTGTATTAGAACCTTCCAATAAAATAACCGGCTTTAGCTTTTCTATGTCTTCGGTTGTAAAACCTTTTTCCAGCAGTTCTATTATCACGCCATCCAGGCCAATTTTATCCAGTTTATCAATGGCTACTGTAAGGTCAATGATGTTATCAATTTTATCTATAACTTCCGCTATACCTGATAGAATTTTTCTATTATTAATTTTTATGCTGAAATCTTTAAATCCCAGGCTGCTTAATGCTTCGTCGTAGATCAATATAAATTCAGCCTCATTTAATAAAGAATCAGAGCCCACCACATCGGCATCGCATTGAAAAAACTCGCGGTACCGGCCCTTCTGTGGCCTGTCGGCGCGCCATACCGGCTGTACCTGGAAACGCTTGAACGGAAAGGTAATTTCGTTTTGGTGCTGAACGACGTAACGGGCGAAGGGAACGGTTAGGTCATAGCGCAGGGCTTTTTCGGAAATGTCCTGGGTAATGACCAGTGTGTTATGGGTAGTAAGTTTTTGCGAATCAACTTTTGATAAAAAATCGCCCGAATTTAAAATTTTAAATATCAACCTATCCCCTTCATCACCATATTTACCCATCAGGGTTGACAAGTTCTCCATAGCCGGTGTTTCTATTTGCTGATAGCCATACTTGCGGAAAACGCCCTTAATGGTATCAAAAATAAAATTACGCTTCACCATTTCGGCAGGCGAAAAGTCGCGGGTTCCTTTAGGTACGGATGGTTTTATAGCGGCCATGTGGCAAATGTACAAAAAAATCAGCCCCCTCTAAACGGCGCAGCCTTCATGAACACCTTTAAAAATAAACAATATGTGAATAATCTCCCCCGGTAGGGGAGACTTTATTTGAGAACTTTTTAAAAGCCTTCCCTACCGCGGAGAGTTGGGTGGGGCTGTATACTCCAAAAACTCCATCCTAATCCCAAACGGATCGTAAAAAGTAAAACGGTTGCGGTTTGGAATAACCGGCTCATCTATTATTTGTATGCCATTGTTCTCTAAATGCTGCCGGGCAGCAGCCAGATCATTCACTTCGAACGCGGTATGCCGGAAACTGCCCGCTACGGGTTGTTCAACACCAATATGCCATTCTATTCCGGCTACGTTAAACCAATATCCCGGGGTAGCGAAAACATTGTCGGGGCGTTGAATAGGTTCAAAACCCAAAACATCAATATAAAACGCCCGCGCCTCTTCCAGCAGTTCGGGTGCTACGCAGATATTAACATGGTCTGTCCGTTTAATTTTTATCATTATTATTCATGTTCGGCAAAAGTAAGCACATACCCATTATTATCTTTTATAGAGAATTCGGTTGCACCGTAAAAAGTGGTTTCCAGTTCCTTTAAAACGTTGACTTTATTTTTTACCTGTTCAAAAAATCCGCGTATATCTTTCAGGTTTATATACAATAAAAGCGATCCGCCATCTTTGCGCGATATTTCGGGCAGATCATCCGCCAGGCTTTCAT
>CAISKH010000343.1 GCA_903885865.1 uncultured Mucilaginibacter sp. | reverse complement strand
ATTTTATCATATGTATCCCGGTTAGTATGCCAGGTGTAAGCACCGTATGCCCAGTTAAGCGAACCTAACGAAAACCCGGGAGCGCCAACAGCATCAAACGAAGCAAAGTCTGACCCGCCACCACCCGGCGCGCCGGGGAAATTTGTTTTTATCCGGTTCTTAATGGTATCGGGTACGGCAGCCAGCCAACGGGGAAGGTAATCTTTGGCATCGGCGAAACCCGAACCGCTAAGGTTGATCACTCTGCCGGTACCATTATCCTGGTTAAACAGCGCTTGCAGGTTCTTTACTATTTCGGGATGGTCTTCCACAAACGCGCGCGAGCCATTCAGCCCCTCTTCCTCGCTGGCCCAATGGCCAACCAGTATAGTGCGTTTGGGGTGGAGGTAAAATTTCTTTAACAGGCGCATCGCTTCCATCATCGTAAGCGTGCCCGTGCCGTTATCTGTGGCGCCGGTTCCGCCGTCCCATGAATCAAAGTGGGCGGACAGCATTACATATTCATCAGGCTTTTCGGTGCCTTTTATTTCGGCAATGGTATTAAAGGTGGGCACTTCGCTAAGTTCTTTCGATTCGGTATGGATGCTCAGCGTAGGAGGGGTGCCCGATTCGGTCAAGCGGTAGATCAGCGTATAATCCTCCAACCCTATATCAACGGTAGGTACTTTTTTAGTATAGGCGCTGAATATTTTATCAACCCCAAACCCCGCCGACCAGTAATTGCTTATCACACCCACTGCCCCGGCATTTTCTAAAGCTATGGGCAGCGTTTTTAGGGTATACCCGGTTTTCTTGATGCGCTTTGTCCAGGCTGCGGTCATATCGGCGCGGTCGGCTTTCATTTTATCAAACGATGCCTTCAAGGCAAACTCCTGCCAGTTATCATCGGGGCGGCCGGTTGGCTGGCACATAGAAATGAGTACCAGTTTTCCTTTGACGCTGGGCAGCCAGTTTAAAAAAGCGATAGAATCGGCCAGATCGGGTAGTATGATCGTTTGGGCGGTGACCGATTTTTTTCCCATGCCGGGGCTCCAGGCAAGCTGGGTGCCTTCCAGCGATTTTACGCGCGGTTTTATCATGTCGATATGCGATATGCCCCGCTCCCAGCCGCGCCATACCCCCCAGTTTTCTTTATGGGCGGGTATATCCCAGCTTGTGTATTTGGCTATTGCCCAGTCGCTGGCCTGCACCATTTGCGGTGTACCTACCAAACGCGGGCCAACACCGTCAAAAAGTTCATGCGCCAGTTGTTTAATTTGTGAGTTGTTTGTTTCTTCCTGCATCATGGCGTTAATAATGCCCTTATCGGGTGTTTGCGCGGAAGCAATATTGCAGAGCAGGATGCCGGCAAAGAACATAGCGATTTTAAGCCGGCCGTTAAAGCGGTTAGTGAGATCAGTTTTCATGAACCCAATTTAGAAAATTGGGTTGAGAGTTGCTAATTTATTTTTTTTGGGAGGAGTGGATGGTTTATTGTCCGTTGGGACCGAACCCATGACCCAGACTTGTTAATTATCAGCCATGCACTACCACAACCGACGCAAAGGTAGAAAAGCCTTTAAGTACCAATATTTTATCGGCGCTGCTTGGCTGGCTAAAGTCGCGGCGCTTATCATCAACGGTTGATAAAAAGTGCACGGTATGTGGTTCAATCCGCCAGTTGCGCGGGATGGTTATCTCGATCCCGCCAAATGCCTGCGAAATATCGAGTACGGCCCTTCCGTTAATATCGGCATAAGTAAAATCCAGTTTAGTTTCGCCAAACACGTTGGTTACCTGGCCGCCTTTAAAATTTTTGGAGATAATTGTGCGGGTTATGCTGCCAAAAATAACCGATGTATTCAGGTAATCATCGGCGTTATTCGCATAGGTTTCTGTAGGGTTGTCCATCGTTTTAAATTTTTGTTACTCAAAACTAAGTAATAACAGTAATCGGGAAAGCTAGATCTTGTCGGATGTTAAAACTAGTCGGTAAAATAGGGGATTATGTCGGTTAAAGCCCCCTCTAAATCTCCCCCGGTAGGGGAGACTTTTTGACTTTTCAATAAGTAATTTTTTTTTATAATAACATACTTTTAAGTCTCCCCCAACCGGGGGGAGATTTAGAGGGGGGCAACATCTTTCCCCGGCTCAACCTCACAAACATAACCAAACAAGCACCTGTCCTTTATTATGGTAGCTACCTCGGCGGGTACGTATTGTTCCCATCCTTCCGCACCTTGTTTAATAAGCTGCAGCACTATGTCGGTTTGCACGCTCAGGTTATTCTCGTTATAATGCCTGATGTCTTCTATTTTATTGTTGGCTATGAGGTAACGGTACAGGTCCATGAGGTGTGGCGGCGGGTAAAACTTCAGGCAGTTCCATATTACCCCTTCGCGCAAAGTAGGGTAAATGAACAGCTTTACCTTGCGGCTGAACAAGGTTGCGAACGATTCGAGAATGCCGCCCGGAAGATCCTGGTAATGTACCTCCGAAAAAATATACTCCAGGTTGGGGTAGCCCAAAACTACACCCATTTTTAACGGGGTGATCTTTGACAGGTAGGCCACCAGTTTATAATATTCATGAAAATCAGAGATCAGCACGGTTTGGCCCAGAGAGCAAAGAATATCAACCCGGTCGAGGAAATCTTTTTCATCAATTTCGGCTGACTGGTCGGCGTTACGTTCCTTTAACGATTGCAGTGTAAGTTCTGATATCACCACTATATTTCCCTTATCTACATCAGGCTCCTGCAGAAACTGTTTAACTCCATTGCTGAGCATATCCAGGTGCACATTTATAATAGGGCGAAAACGTCCGCGTATAACCACGATATGTTTTTTATACAAAACTTCGGATGGTTGCAGGTTTTTGCCATCGGGGCCAAACACAGCCGCATCCGAAAAACCATATTTTACCAGGTGCAGGCTCATCAGCCGGTTATCAACCCTAATAAAGTTGGGCCCCTCAAAACGGATCATGTCTATTTGAATACGGCCTTTTGACAAGTTGTCCATCAGCGAAAACAAAAAAACGGGCGGTACCTCATTATAGTAAAAACAGGCATACATCAGGTTAACGCCCAATATACCTACCGCCTGTTGCTGCAGGTTATTATCGTTATCCAGCAATTTTACGTGCAGTACCACATTATTATACATCCCGTTGGGTTCCAGCTGGAAACGCACCCCCATCCAGCCATGCCCGTCGTTTGTTTTAAGGTAATTGAGCGCCGACATGGTATCGGAAAATGCGAAGAATGTTGTTGTATCGCCGCGTTGTGCAGCCAGGCGCTCTATCAACAGACCATATTCATGCTCAAGCATTGATATCAGCCTGTTCTCGCTTACATACCGGCGTATTTGTTGCACACCGTATATTGCGTCCGAAAAAGTCATATCATAAGCCGACATAGTTTTGGCGATGGTGCCTGAGGAAGCACCTGCTTTAAAAAAATTGGCGGCTACATCCTGGCCCGCGCCAATTTCGGCGAACGAGCCATAAATTTTCGGGTCAAGATTAATGGCAAGCGCTTTTTGCTTTGTTCCGATATCTTTATTGTGAACAGCATTCATACACCCGGTTATTTATAGTTTAATTGTTGCCATTTATCACGAAATAATGTCGTAAAAATACGAATTTATTAGTGAATAAGGGTATTGGATGAGAAAAATGTAAAAAGGAAATATCAAAAAATCCCTCTGTTGGGAGGGATTTTCATCGAAAAAAAAATCTTCCGTGCAATCGTAATTAAAAATCCGGACTAAAGTGCAGGTGCCTGTAATAAAGAGGCTTACTTAGCCTTATCATAGATATATTTAGTAGTGAACGTACCGAATGAGGAGGTTGAAGTCGTTTCTATAGATAAGGTTGCCCCGCCATCTATCAGTTTCCAGGTTTCGGCGCCCTT
>CAISKH010000342.1 GCA_903885865.1 uncultured Mucilaginibacter sp. | reverse complement strand
TGCTGGTAGGCATCGTCCATGATCACCAGGTCGTGGCCGCCTTTAAGTTGCTCAATTCCAACAACCCTTTTCTCGCACACAGCTACGGTAATATCCGGAAATTTATGCTTGAACTGCGCTGGTTCATCGCCAATATCAGTAGCAGTGGCAGTAGCAGTTTGGTAGCCCGTGGTTTCCCTGCCGTAACCACGACTTAATATGGCCGTTTTATAATTATTTTTGAGCAGGCGGATAAGATATTCAACCATGGGGCTTTTGCCTGCGCCACCCACCTCTAAATTACCAACTGATATAACGGGTATATCAAACAACCGGCTCCGGAACAGGCCCGCGTCATAACACCAGTTGCGCACTATAACAACCAATCCGTATAGCAATGAAAAAGGAAATAATAGCAGGCGCAGGTATTTCATACAGGCGCAAAGATAAGAAAAGGGTTTGACAGGAATTCCCCATAGCGATGGGTTTTAAACCCATCGCTATAAAGCTATAGAGCTACTCTGTTTTCATTTTTTTCTGTGCCGATTTCTTATATTCATAATCGCCGCCAAGCAGGTATCCCCATGATTTTAAACTTTCAATGCGGTCGAATATTATTTTAAATATCGCTATGGTGGGTATAGAAAGGAACATGCCGGATAATCCCCATATCATTTCGCCCAAAATAATACCTAAGAACGTGATGAGCGCATTGAGGCGCACTTTTGAGCCGACTACAGTAGGCAATAATAAATTGGCATCAAGTATATGTATGGCGAGCACGCTGGCCCCCACCCAAACCGCGTTACCAACCGGCCCCGTAGCAAAGGTGATGAGCACACTTAAAAACAAGGCCGTAAAAATACCCAGGTAAGGGATTATATTAAACAAGCCGACAAGAATTCCGAGAAGGACAGCATATTTAATGCCGATCATCCAAAACGCGGTGCAGGCAATGCAGGCAACTATCACCATTTCAAACAGCAGGCCCAGTATGTATTGCCTTAAAATGGCTTGGATGTTTTCGATAATATCATGTACTATGGGCTCATTATCCTTCCCGAAAGCCTGTAGTATAAAACCGAACAACAGCTTCCGGTAAAACAGGATAAAAAAAGTGAATATCATGATGAACACATAAAACAGCATTAATGATGATACCGCGCCGAAAGTTGTGCCTATAACACCACTTCCTGATGAGATGAGTTTTTTCGCGGTATTGTCAACATAGTCTTTTTGCTTTGCGAGGTCGAGGTGAAAAGCGTATTGTACCCACCCCTGTAAATCGTTTACTGATTGGCTTATCTGCTTTTGGAGCATGGGCCAGTCCTGCGTCAGCTTTGATATTTGCGACCCTACCAAATAAAGCACACCGCTTATAAAAGCTACTAGTAATAGAATGGATAAAAGCGATGACATACTGCGGGGCAGGCGCAGTTTTTGTTCTAAAAAGCCCGAAACAGGCAATAACAATATGGCAAACAAAAACCCAAATATTAAAGGGTCAAGCACCTCTTTGCCCTGTACAATTAAAAACCCGAGCGACAGAATGCCTATCAATACCAGTGATAAGCGTTCGTAAAAGGGTGCGATTGTTTTTTTAGGCGTCATAACCGGACAAATATGAATTGGTAACGTTGTTAGATATTATATGTTTTGAAGATAGTAATAATTGAATACATTCAATTAATTTATAAAACGGCGGTCAATTTTTCCAATAGTTCTTTTATATAATGTTCCATAATTTTTGCCGGCTGTTTACTGAAGTTTTGTGTTACCCGGTTAGCTAAAATAATATTGTATGATAACGCCTTATGTCCCAGGCAGGAAGCCAGGCCGTATATACCGGCCGTTTCCATTTCTAAATTGGTAACGCGGTGCCCCTCAAAATTAAAACTTTGTATTTGCGCCATTAACTGCGGAATAGCCGTAACGGCCCTTACCTGCCGCCCCTGCGGCGCGTAAAACCCCGGTGCGGTAATAGTAATGCCTTGCCGCCAGCCGGTGCCTAATGCAGCAAGTAAAGTTTCATTGGCCGAAGCTATGTAGGGCGACAGCCGGGTATCGGCAGGTAAGCCCGCTTTAAACGCGTTAAGCAGTTTTTGTTCTTTGCCAGATAGGCTTTGCTGATAATAATGCATCAGCGGATCAAGGCCAAAGGCTGATGATGATACCAGTAGGCTATCAACCGGGATATCGGCCTGCACAGCGCCCGAAGTGCCTATGCGTATTATATTAAGGCTGCGCAGATCAGACTTAACCAGGCGGGTTTTAAAATCGATATTAACCAGGGCATCGAGTTCGTTGAGCACAATGTCGATATTATCAGTACCAATCCCTGTTGAAATAACTGTTAACCTTTTGTTGCCTATGCGGCCAGTATGGGTTGTAAATTCGCGTTTGCCTTTTTTAAATTCGATTGAATCAAAATGTTTGCTTATCTCGGCCACACGGTCAGGGTCGCCAACGGTTATTACCGTGCCGGCAACATCACCGGGCAGCAGGTTTAAGTGGTAGGCACTGCCATCAGCATTTAAAATAAGATCAGTTTCCGAAATGCGGTTCATCGCGATAAAATTGGCAAATATTTTGCATGGATTAGTTGCATTTACTTAAATATTAATATTATGGCAAAGTACTCAGCAAAAGCAGGTGAAAAAGTAGAAAAAACCATGCACGAAATGAAGGCCGGCAAACTAAAAAGTGGCAGCGGCAAAAAAGTGACCAGTAAAAAACAAGCGGTTGCTATCGGTTTATCAGAAGCGCGAAAAGCAGGTGCGAAGGTGCCGGAGAAGAAATGATTTTGTCAAGGTGGGTGTCATGCTGAGCGCCGTCGAAGCATGTGGGCGGCCATTACGCACACCCTTCGACGGAGCTCAGCATTGTAAAGGGTGACACCCCGCTATATATGCTGCACCGAAAAAGCATCAATAATATCCATCAACACCACCGCCTCGTCAATAGAACATGGATTATTAGCCTGTGTCCCGTTAAAATAATTCACCACCTGCTCTATCATAAAGTATGAAATATGTTCGGGGTGCTTAAATTCCTTAATATGTTCGCCCGTTTCGTTCTTTAATTTTACGATATGAGGTTTGTTGAAGAACGGGAAACTTATTTTTCCTTTACTCCCTACTATTTCGCATAGGTCAGTTGCTTCCTGTGAAACCACGTTAAAACTCCAGGAACCATTTACCACCACCTTATTTTTAAAAACAATATGCCCGGTAACATGATCGGCAACCTGGTTTACACCGGCCTGGTTAAGGGATGTACCACCATAATATTGCGGTTCGCCAAAATAAAACAGCATGAGGTCGAGCTGGTGAGGGCTCATATCATGAAAAAAACCACCGCCCGATCGCTTTCCGTCAATGCGCCAGTTATCCTCCAGCAGCGTACCCAACTCGGGTTGTATGCTTTGCCAAAGGCGGATCTGCGCGCTGCGTATATCGCCAATGGCGCCTGTATCTATCAGCTCCTTTACATATAAAAACATGGGCAGCGAGCGGCGGTAGTGCGCTACTGATAGTTTTCCTTTGCTCCGTTTTACTTCTTGGGCAATAATTTGCGCCTCTGCGGCATTAAGGGTGACAGGTTTTTCCAGGTACACATTGAGCCCCTTTTTTAAGGCAGCCAGCGCATATTCCAGGTGCAAATTTGGCGGGGTGGCAATAAAAACCGAATTGATCTCCGGGTCATCGAGCAATTCGTCTGCATCGGTATACCATTTGGGTACGTTATGACGGCGGGCATAATCGGCTGCTTTTTCGCCGTTGCGGCGCATAACGGCCACCAAACTGCTGCCCGGCACTTTATAAAGCGGCGGACCGCTTTTTATTTCGGTTACATCGCCGCAGCCAATAATGCCCCATTTAATGTTGTTCATGCGCTGTTTTCAAGTAGAAGTAAAAATAGAATTTTTTCAGATCACTTCTGCAACGACAAAAGTGCTTCCCCCAACAAAAACAAGGTCGTTTTCTTTCGCGTTTTTTTGCGCCGCCGCTAACGCCGCTTTTACTGATGGATAAGCCTCTCCGCGAAGCCCGAAGCTTTCCCCTTTCTGCTTTAAGCTTTCTGCTTCCAACCCACGCGGAATATCCGGCTTGCAGAAATAGTACACTGCATCCTTTGGCAGCATGGCCAAAACCTTGCCGATATCCTTATCATTCACCATGCCGATAACAAAATGCAGTTGATCATAACTTACCGCCGCTATGTTTTTCAAAACTTCCTGTATCCCGTCGGGGTTATGCCCGGTATCGCAAATTGTAAGGGGGTGTTTGGTTAAAACTTCCCAGCGCCCATGCAAACCGGTTAGTTTTTTTACCTGGCGCAGAGCGGTTTTAATATGCTCATCCGTAATTATAAAGCCTTGCGCGCGTAATTCGTTCACTGCTGCTAATACAGTTTTTACGTTTTTTAACTGGTAACTGCCGGTTAGGTCGAGCTGAGTAGTGAGTGGTGAGTAGTGAGTAGTGAGTGCAGTAATTTGTAATTCTACGTACTCGTTTAGCTCAGTTTTTGACTTTTGACTTTTGACTTTTGACTTGACTTCCCATTCTTCGGATGCAAAATTGATTTTGGTATCTACCAATTTCGCTCTCGAAACGAAAATACCAGCAACTTCATCCTGTTTTTCGCCAATAATTACGGGGATATGCGGTTTAATAATGCCCGCTTTTTCCGCGGCGATGAGTTGCAGGGTATCGCCCAGGATATTCATGTGGTCCAAGCCGATGTTGGTGATAACGGACAGGAGCGGGGTAATGATATTGGTAGAATCCAGCCTGCCGCCCAGGCCAACCTCGATAACGGCAATATCAACCTTTTCTTTAGCAAAAACATCGAAGGCCAGGGCAACCGTCATCTCGAAGAAGGAGGGTTGGATATCCTCAAAATCGGGTTGATGCAGGGCCACAAAATCAATTACGGTTTGTTCACCTATCATTTTGCCGTTAACGCGGATGCGCTCCCTGAAATCTTTTAAATGAGGTGAGGTGTACAGCCCGGTTTTATAGCCTGCGGTTTGCAAAATAGCCGCCAGCATGTGCGAGGTGGAGCCCTTGCCGTTGGTGCCGCCTATGTGTATACTTTTGAATTTGTTTTGGGGGTTACCGAGGCGGTGGCATAGTTCGATGGTATTGGTCAGATCAGCTTTATAAGCAGATACACCTACCCGGGTAAAGATGGGTAACTGTGCGTATAGGTATTCAAGGGTTTGTTGATAGTCCATATAATGACAACAGAAGCAAAGCTATGAACTAAATGTCAATTAGACGAGGTGTGAGAAGAAATCTAAAGATTATCCAAGGTATTTAATTGCTCTAATAAAACAGGTATATCCAACCGGATAGTTGAATATATTGTAACAGGAGAAACGCCAAAATATTCATGAATTAGCTTGTTTCTCATTTCCTTCATAAGCCGCCATTGTACTTTTGGATTTTGATCTTTTAATTGTTCCGATATTTTCGAAGCAGCTTCTCCAATTATTTCAAATCTGCGGATAATGGCATCTTGAAGCATTAGATCATTTATAAATTCAAATTCAGTTTTGTCTTCAATATAAGAAAGAATAATTTTTACAGATTCTATAATATCCAGAATGTATATCTTATCAGGCCTGCTCATAAAATAGTTATCGCAGATCGCAACACTTCATCTTTAATGGAGGGTTTTAAGGCACTATATTCTACCAGGTCGACCTTGCATTTAAGCAATTCGGAAATCTCTTCTTCAAGCCGCAGCATTTTGAAAATTGTAAAATCCTTTGCCGGTTCAATTAACAAGTCAATATCACTATTTGCGTTAGTATTGCCCTTGGCTACAGAACCAAAAATTGCCGCATGCTTAACTAGGTGCCGTTTTAAAACCGGCAAAATAAGTTGTTGATATTGCTGTAATTGCTGCATATACAAAGATAAGGCAATTATTCTTAAACGCCAAAGCCATGCTCGCGGCAAAGTCTTTTCGTTCTAACAATCTTTCGAACACTCATAATTGTAAATCCGGACTAACTAAACTATTTTGATGCACGACCATTAAAGATGTGCTAATAGATAAATACCCACCATTGTAAAGATAATGCCGACAGATAATCCTTTAATATCCCATCCTAAATTATCTTGCATCCCTCTAATAAATATTCTTATCTGGTAAAAAGTAAGCCATCCACCAAAGATTAAACTTGCAATACCACCAAATAAATATGGATAATTCATTTTATCAATTGGTCAATCCACCTTAAATATAAACGACATCTC
>CAISKH010000341.1 GCA_903885865.1 uncultured Mucilaginibacter sp. | reverse complement strand
ATGATGAGTTTTTAAAAAACTGCGGAAAGTTTAGCATTTAGATAATTAGCTCATCTGCAAAATTCAACTAATCTCTAATTAACTAATCTCTAATCTCTATTTCCCACTCAACTCTGCGAAATACTTATGAAACAATGGTATGGTCTCAATCCCCTTATAATAATTAAAAATATCGTATTTCTCATTGGGCGAGTGCAGGGCGTCGCTATCCAAACCAAAGCCCATTAAAACGGTTTTTATACCTAATTCAGCTTCAAATAGTGCAACAATGGGAATACTTCCTCCTCCGCGCGTAGGTATAGGCGCTTTGCCGAACGATTCGGTTATGGCCTTTTGCGCGGCACGGTAAGCGATGCTATCCGTCGGAGTTACCACAGGTTCGCCGCCGTGATGTGGAGTAACTTTTACTTTTACCGAGGCCGGGGCGATCTTTAAAAAATGATCGGTAAACAGTTTGGTTATTTTATCAGATACCTGATTCGGAACCAGGCGCATGGAGATTTTCGCGCTGGCTTTTGACGGTAATACTGTTTTCGCACCTTCGCCAATGTAGCCACCCCAAATACCGTTTACCTCCAGGGTGGGGCGGGTGCCGGTGCGCTCAAAGGTGGTATAGCCCTTTTCGCCCCATAGTTCGGCAACGTCCAGGTCTTTTTTATATTCTTCTTCATCGTAGGGCGCCGCATTAAGTTCTTTACGTTCAGCTTCGGTTAAGGCTATAACCTCGTCGTAAAAACCGGGAATGGTGATATGGTTATTCTCGTCATGCAGCGATGCGATCATTTTAGCCAATATTGTTGCAGGGTTGGCCACCGCGCCGCCATATACGCCCGAATGGAGGTCGCGGTTAGGACCGGTTACCTCAACTTCGAGGTAGGATAGCCCCCGCAGCCCTGTTTCAAGTGATGGGTGTTCCATGCTGATCATTGAGGTATCAGAAATTAATACTACATCTGCTTTTAAACGGGTTTTGTTTTGTTTTACAAAAATACCAAGGTTTGATGAGCCTACTTCTTCTTCACCTTCTATCATAAACTTAATATTGCAGGGTAAGGGGCCGTTTTGCATCATCAGTTCAAAGGCTTTAATATGCATATAAAACTGGCCTTTATCATCGCAGGCGCCGCGGGCATATATTTTACCATCACGCACCGTTGGTTCAAACGGAGGGCTTTTCCAGAGTTCTAATGGATCGGGCGGCTGTACATCGTAATGACCATAAACCAAAACAGTTGGTTTTGAGCCATCAGTCACCTTTTCTCCATAAACAATCGGATAGCCCGCAGTTTGACAAACCTCAACCTTATCGGCGCAGGCTTCGCGCAGTTTTCGGGCCACATATTCTGCGGTTTTTAATACATCGGCTTTATATTTGGGGTCAGCGCTAACCGAGGGAAACTGTAACAGTTCGAAAAGTTCATCTAAAAAACGTTGCTTATGCTGCGCTATATATTGTTTTATCTCCTGCATACTATCAATTTTGAACAAATATAGTTAAGAAAATCAGGGAAGATACTTTTCATTTTTTATTGCTTCGCAGATAGGGGCGGGGCGCTATTTAGTTTATGCCGGAACCATACGCATTTTAATGGCGAGAGAGGGGTAAATTAATAATTGGATTTTTTGCGTTATTGATCGCGTAATTGATGATAAGTCTCTGCTTATCTGACTTAATCTACACAATTGAGAGTGTGCAGATTGATTTGTATACTTTTTTGGAGCAGTTACGGGGAATTTTATTGTTCCTATAAATGCGACTATATTATAGTCAGTACGGCTTTAAATGGTAGGTAAGTGACTTGCAGTAAAAGTAGTTACTAAACAGAACGTTGATACTTACCAGGTTATTAGTCAGCAGTAGCTAAGTTCATATTAGCGCCGGTTTTGTTTGCTGAAGCGGTGTTTTCAAATTTCACCTTTACATCAGAAGTCTTGTTTTCTTTTTTGCTTATTGACAATGCAGTTAATGCTGTAGTTAAAGTTATTATGGCTATTATGGCTATTTTTTTCATGATCTTGTTTTTTAAATGTGATGATTGTTTTTTAATTAGAATCTGTCGGCAGTACCTAAGTTGTCTTTTTCACCTTTTCTGTCGGCAGTACCCAGGTTGTCTTTTTCATTTCTGTCAGCAGTACCTAAATTATCTTTTTCACCTTTTCTGTCGGCAGTACCCAGGTTGTCTTTTTCATTTCTGTCGGCAGTACCTAAGTTATCTTTTTCATTTCTGTCAGCAGTACCCAGGTTGTCTTTTTCTCTGGTGATAACCGCACTATTTTTTGAACCGGTAGTTGCAGCAAACGATGACGCAATGCTTGCAGAGATAACGATAGCTGTTGCGATAATAATTTTTTTCATGATCTTATATTTGTATAGTTTTTTGAATTTTAT
>CAISKH010000340.1 GCA_903885865.1 uncultured Mucilaginibacter sp. | reverse complement strand
CCTGGTAGCTTTTTTTATTGGTTTATTTGGCAGCATTCATTGTATCGGCATGTGCGGGCCACTGGCGCTTGCTGTTCCCTCCTTTCAAAACCGCTGGTGGCTTATTGTTATAGATAAGTTGCTTTACAATACGGGCCGCGTTATTACCTACTCGTTTTTGGGTTTGCTTATTGGCTTCATTGGCAGGCAACTTTGGCTATCTGGCCTGCAGCAGGGTGTAAGCCTTTTAACCGGCTTACTTATTATTATGGCGGGTTTATCAAGACTTTTTAAAATTCGTTTTAGCAACAATAAATTCCTTGCTGCTTTATTATTGCCCGTTAACCGCACCTTAAATTATGCTTTGCAGCACCGGGCCGGCCACCTGGTTATTGGCTTGCTTAACGGCTTTTTACCCTGCGGCTTTGTTTATCTTGCACTTGCAGGTGCCGTTAATACTTCATCACCATCAAATGCCGCGCAATATATGTTTTGGTTTGGTATAGGAACATTTCCGTTAATGCTTATCGCTACAATAAGTTCAGGGTTTGTTGGGCCAATAATACGCAAGCGGATAAATACAGCCATGCCTTACCTTATGGTTGGCCTTGGTTTTTGGTTTATTTTGAGGGGAATGGATTTAAATATCCCTTACATGAGCCCGGCTAAACAGCAATCGGATATCAGCATCTGCCATAAATGACGGTACCTATTATATCGCCATACTAAACAGTTGCGTACCGGGTTTATCAGCCCATAGCCTGGCGTCAAGTGTCATGCAAATATTTCTCAAAAATCGTTTACCCAACGGGGTAACTTTTAGCCCATATGAATTAAATTCTATCAATCCATCATCAGCCAACAGCTGCAGGCGTTCCAGCCCGTCAAATAAGGAATTGCAGGGCTCTATAAAACGATCCCATGTAGTTTCGCCCTTACACATAATATTTAATATGTGCCTGCGTATCACCAGGTCATCAGAAGTTAAAAAATGGCCCTTAGCGATGGGCCATTGATTATTATTAACCAAACTCAAGTAATCTTCTACTACTTTAACATTTTGAGCAAAGGCGTACCAGGAATCGCTTATAGAAGATACGCCCAACCCAATTAACAATTGGGTATGATTACTGGTATACCCCATAAAATTGCGGTGTAATTTCCCGGTATTCTCTGCATAAAATAGTTCGTCATCAGGCAATGCAAAATGATCCATCCCTATTTCCTCATAGCCATAGTTTTTTAACAGGCTTCGGCCTATTTCGTATAATTTATTCTTCGCCTGTGGATCGGGCAAATCATCTTCTGTAAAACGTCTCTGCCCGGGTTTTATCCAGGGCACATGCGCGTAGCTGTAAAAGGCTATTCTATCGGGCATTAATTCGCTCACTACCTGGAAAGTATTAACCAAACCTTCTGTAGTTTGTAAAGGAAGCCCATATATCAGGTCATAATTTATTGAAGTATAACCTATTCGCCGCGCCTCGTGAGTTATATTTCTAACCTGCTCAACACTTTGATGCCGGTTAATGATCTTTTGCACTATGGGGTCAAAATCCTGTATCCCGAGGCTAAGCCGCCGAAAACCAAGGTTATATAATGTTTGTAAATGAACAACTGTTGTATTATTCGGGTGCGCTTCAAAGCCAAATTCAGCTTCAGGATGAATAGTTGCATTTTCCAGCAAACCACTTATTAATAAATGCAAATTTTCGGGGCTGAAAAAAGTTGGCGTGCCCCCACCCAAATGTATCTCCCGAATTACGGGTGTTTCACCCATTACGTCTTTGTACATTTCCCACTCTTTTAATACAGCTTTAATATAAGGCTCTTCAACTCCGTGGTTTTTTGTAATACGAGTATTACAACCGCAATAAGTACAAAGATCTTCACAAAAGGGCAAATGAACATATAAACTGATTCCGTCGCGCTCATTAGTATCTATAAAAGAGAACTTTACGGTTTCTTTCCATATCGAATTACTGAATGAAACAGTGTCCCAATAAGGCATTGTGGGGTAACTGGTATAGCGCGGTACGGGTACATTGTACTTCTCGGCCAGTTCAATATATTTTCTTTCTGTTGGCATTTAAATTTTTGTTGGATTTTCGTCTGTATTATGGAAACGACAATTATTAGAACAAGTGCAAGCATCGCCCACGCATTTATTAGCCTGCCATAGATCAAGGCTTTTTATGGTTTGATCGGCAATTTCCTGCAGATCTTTAGTGGTTAAATTTGATTGGGACGAATAAGAGGGAATATGCGCGATCATAATATTGCTGATAGCTGCTGCATCTTTATCAATATGATCTGTACCAGCCGAGCCGGTAACAATAAATTTTATACCCAGTTTTGCCAGTTTTTCTATTACCGGAGCCGAAACATCGTCGGTAGCAAAAACAATAACTGCCTTTTTGCCTTCTGCAAATACAGCTGTTTCCAAGCCTAAAGAATTGGATATAAGTGTTATATCATGTTTTTTTTGATTGGCTTTTGCCAAAAATTCCTTTTCAAAAGACTTAATACTATAAGCTATCACTTTCATCCGTATGCATTTATAAGATACAAACCTATCTTTTAAATGCAGAGCGCGGAATGAGCGGAATCAGTAAGAAAAATGATCTGCGTCAGTTTTTCATTTTAGAAAGACGCGATAAATCGAGTATGGTAATAGTACTTCCCTTTTTATCAATTAACCCCTCATCTTTAAAATCAGACAAGGTTCGGCTAACCGTTTCTGTAGCCATACCGGCCATGGCGGCCAGATCTTCACGTGCTATTTTAAAATTATCGTCTGCCTCAGTTTGGCTTCGTTGTAAGCGTAATAACGCTTCGGCCATTCTTTTTCTTACAGAATTATAGGCCAGCTGCAATAATTGCTCCTCCTTTTCGCGAATATCATTTGCCAAAAGTTTAATAAACTCGCGGGCAACATCAGGATACAGATTTATTACCGGGTCAAGCTGATCCTTAGGTATCAGGCATAATGAGCTGTCCTCTAAAGCTGTTGCGGTATCTGAGTAGGTTTCGTTCGAGAGCATAGCCTGTACACCCAGGTAATCATCGGCCGAATAAATGCCCGTCATTAACTCCCGCCCATCTTCGGCCAGCTTTATTGTTTTTACCTTGCCGCTTATTACCAGGTACAGGCCATTTCCTTTATCACCATCATAATAAATAACCTGGTTCTTTTTAAAATGCCTGCTTTTACGTTCGTGTATTATTTTCTTTAGCTCTTCAAGGCCGCTATTTTTTCCTATAAGTGTAGTTAACCTGTCAAGCGATTTACTATAAAAACTCTGCTGTAATTCCTTTTTCTTCAGCCTGCTTTCAATGGCGTTTAAAAGATCCATATCATCAAAAGGTTTGGTCAGGTAATCGTCTGCGCCCATTTCCATTCCTTTACGCAGATCAACCCGTTCTGCTTTCGCCGTTAAAAAAATAAATGGGATAGCTGCCGTTTCAGGTTTTTTATTCAGCATATATAATACGCCATAGCCATCCAGTTCGGGCATCATAATATCGCATAATATAATATCAGGTACATTTTTAATCGCCAGATCAACCCCGTCTTTACCATTGTTGGCGGCATATACGGCGTAGCCCGCCAGTTCTAAAATTTCAATTACGTTTTCGCGTATATCGTTATTGTCTTCAATTATTAATACTTTTTTGCTCATGTTGTTAAAAATGAGATAGTGAATAATGTTCCTTTATTAACGTTACTTTCAAAATCAACTTTGCCATGCATTAGGTTGGCATACCGTGCCACAATATTTAATCCCAGGCCCGTTCCCGGGATGTTACCCGTATTATGTGCCCGGAAAAAAGCCTCAAATAAATGTTTTTGATCGGTATCGGGAATACCTATACCGTTATCTTTCACAGTAATTATACAACCTTTTTCATTAATCTCTGTATTAAATTCTATAAACGTATTCTCTCCCGAGTACTTGATCGCGTTACCGATCAGGTTGAGAACGCAATTTTTCACCAGGTTTTGATCCAGTTTAATCATGCTGGTGGTCCCGGTATGCTGATATAATATATTTTGGTTCTCCTTTGCTACAGTTTGCATTTCTTCGGTTATCTCTTCTGCTAATTTAACAAGGTCAAATTCAGTAAATAAAGGCTCAACTTTCCCTGCTTCCAACTTTTCAAGTGACAGAAAATCGTTTAATATAGTGGTCAGATTGTTTACTGCATTTTTTATCCTGGCTATATGCTTTTTAATATTCGGATTGTCAAAAGGCTGCGCATATTTATCAATTAACGACGAGGATAGCTGTATAGCGCTTAAAGGTGTGCGAAACTCATGCGATGCCATGGATACAAACCGGCTTTTTAATTGCCCCAGTTCTTTTTCTTTTTCCAGGGACAAGCTCACTTCTTCCTTGGCCTGTTGCAGGGCCTCCAAAGAGTTCCGCAAGGATAAGGTTCGTTCCTCCACCAGTTCTTCCAGGTGTATAGCATATTCTTTAAGGCGTTCTTCCGCCTCACGCTGGTGGCTTGTGTCATGGATAAAACCGGCATATATTTTCCGCCCCGAATATTGTACTTCACTTACTGCTAATCTAAATGGAAACCGGGTACCATCTTTTCTCAGGCCTGTTACCTCACGCCCAATACCAATAATGTGAGGGTCGCCTGTTTTTTGGTACCGGTGGAGATAGTCATCATGCTCCCGGTGATACGGCTCGGGCATCAGCATAGATACATTATTACCGATCACTTCTTCAGGATTATATAAAAACAAATTGCAGGCCGCCGGATTAATTGATTCTACTTTCCCCCGGTCATCAATAGTAATTATGCCGTCAATTGCATTTTGTATAATGGCACTTAATAAAGCAGCACTTTCCATAATAGATAATAACCGGATTCATGGTTAAGCGCAAATATCAACCATATACCTCAAAAATAAGTACCGCTATCTAATGAAAATTGCAATTCTCTTTTAATGAAAATTTCGATAACGAAAGCGCAATATTTAATGGAGAAGTTTAACACTTACATGATGCATATCAATTGTAATAGTGACTCAAGTCATTAGTTGCAGGAGTGAATGAAGGTAATTTTGTTCCTTAACAATTCATTCCTATTAAAAATAAAAAAAATGAAAGCATTAGTTTATCACGGCCCTGGAAAAAAATCATGGGAAGAAAAACCTAAACCGGTAATATTAAAACCAACAGACGCGATTGTAAAAATTTTAAAAACAACCATTTGTGGAACTGACCTCCATATCATGAAGGGCGATGTACCCGAAGTTGTTGACGGGCGAATTATTGGCCACGAAGGCGTTGGCATAATAGAAGTGGTTGGAAACGCTGTAAGTAATTTTAAAACAGGCGATCATGTGCTTATATCATGCATAACATCATGCGGCAAATGTGATTATTGT
>CAISKH010000339.1 GCA_903885865.1 uncultured Mucilaginibacter sp. | reverse complement strand
TAATTATTATGCGATAATAATGGCAGGCGGTATCGGAAGCCGCTTTTGGCCCATCAGCAGAACTTCACATCCAAAACAATTTATAGATATACTGGGAACCGGCAAAACATTGATACAAAATACATACGATCGTTTTTTAAAGGTATGCCCCAAAGAGAATATTTATGTAGTTACTAACGAGAATTATGCCGGCCTGGTAAAAAAGCAACTACCGGATATGGCCGATAACCAAATATTGACCGAGCCTGTAATGCGCAATACAGCACCTTGCGTGGCGTATGGTTGTTTTAAAATAGAAAAGATTAACCCGAATGCCTCCATAGTAGTAGCCCCGTCTGATCACCTGATATTGGATGAAGCGGCCTTTGTAAGTACTATTGAAAAATCACTGCAAACAGCCGCTGAAAATAATTGCCTGATAACCCTTGGCATTAAGCCATCAAGGCCCGATACCGGTTACGGCTATATACAGTTTACCGAAAAAGCCATAAATCATGATTTTTTTAAAGTAAAAACCTTTACAGAAAAACCAACGCTCGAAATTGCCAAAACCTTTATTCAAAGCGGCGATTTTTTATGGAACGCGGGCATATTTGTATGGTCGGCAAAAGCAATTGTTAAAGCGTTTGGCCAGTATCTGCCCGAAATAAATGATATTTTTGCCGAGGCCCGTCCCTATTATAATACCGATGGCGAAAAAACGCACGTTAACCAGGCCTATCTGCAATGCACCAATATATCAATAGATTATGGTATTATGGAAAAGGCCGATAATGTATACGTGCTGCCTTCTGAATTCGGGTGGTCTGACCTGGGTACCTGGGCATCAATATACGAATTGGCCGATAAGGATTATGTGGGCAATGCGGTAATACCTGCTGATAAGGTGATCATGTACGATTCATCTAACTGCATGGTTAACGTACCTAACGAAAAACTGGTTATTTTACAGGGATTGCATGATTATATTGTAGTGGAATCGAACAATACGCTCCTTATTTGCCCCCGCGACCAGGAGCAAAATATTAAAAAGGTAGTAGCTGATGTGAAACAGCAGTTTGGTGTGAAGTATATTTAACCCCCCGGCCCCCTGAAGGGGGAGCAATACTATATTTCGTATTTATTGTATTGCTTTATTTGTAATAAGTTATAGATATTGAATTTTTGTTTAACTTTAATATCAAATAACTTATTACAAATCAACCTTTAGTTCCCCCTTTAGGGGGTTAGGGGGTAACCTTTACAATTATGAACCCTTCATTAATTAACTGGCCCGCCGTTGTAGTTGCGGCCTTATCGGCTTTCATGGTTGGTGGCTTATGGTATTCATCTTTTTTATTTGGCAATGCCTGGCTTACCGACAGCAACCTAACCAAAGAACACATTAAAGCCAATGCCAACAATGCGAAAATATTTGGCTTTACCGCCTTGTTTGCGCTCATTAGTTCAGCTAATTTAGCTGCTTTCCTGGCTACACCTTCAACCACAGCTGCATGGGGTGCCGAAGCAGGTTTTTTAGCGGGAATATGGACGTTTGCAGCCATTGCCACCCATAGCTTGTTCGAGTTAAAAAACTGGCGTTACATTTTTGTTAACGGTGGGTACAGTGTG
>CAISKH010000338.1 GCA_903885865.1 uncultured Mucilaginibacter sp. | reverse complement strand
CCAACTGCTCCATCCCGCACTATTTTTTGGTGCTATTACGCTTTGTTCATAACAACAAAAAGCGTTCCGTTTAAGCTAAAAATGCAATTTACATTCCGTTTAAATTGGACTGCAAAGATATAATTCGTTTCTTTGCAGTCCAAATTATATTTTGTTTATTTTTCTATGGGGCATAAGGCAGGTTTTGTGAGTATTATTGGTAAGCCCAACGCGGGTAAATCAACCCTTATGAACGCGCTGGTAGGCGAAAAAATGTCTATTATCACCCCAAAGGCACAAACCACCCGCCACCGCATACTGGGTATTGTGAATACGGATGATTACCAGATCGTTTTTTCGGATACGCCCGGCATTATCAAGCCGCATTACGCCCTGCACGAAAGCATGATGCACCAGGTTAACGGATCTATTGTAGATGCCGACCTGATATTGCTGGTTACCGATATTTACGAGGAGTATGATGAAGGTGATGTACTGAAAAAACTGGAAGGCTCGACAGCGCCCTTAGCGGTACTGATCAATAAGATTGACCAGTCAGACGAGGAAACCGTTAAGAAAAAGGTGGATTACTGGGAGGAGAAACTAAACCCCGCCGCGGTGTTTGCCGTATCGGCCCTGCATGGCCATAACGTGCTATCGGTGATGAACTTTGTGATAGAACATTTGCCGGAGCACCCCGCTTATTACGAAAAAGACGCGCTGACCGACCGTAACGACCGCTTCTTCGCGTCGGAAATGATAAGGGAGCAAATATTTAAACAATATAAAAAAGAAATACCCTACAGCACCGAGGTTATTGTAACCGCGTTTGTGGAGGGCGAAAAGCTGCACCGCATAAGCGCCGAAATTATTGTTGAGCGTGACTCACAAAAAAACATCATTATTGGCGAGGGCGGCAAAATGCTGAAGATAGTTGGCACTTACTCGCGCCGCGATATGGAAGATTTTTTTCAGAAGAAAGTATTCCTGGAAATGTTTGTAAAAGTAATACCCGACTGGCGCAGCAAAAAAAATTACCTGAAGAAGTTTGGGTACGAATAGCAGGTTGAACGTGGTACGTAATACGTTTTACGTTTATCTTTGTAAATAATATTAATACATACAAGAGTTAGCTCTTCAATACGTAAAACGTACAACGTCTAACGTAAAACAAAAATTCCATGAGTAACATAGTAGCCATAGTTGGCCGTCCGAATGTGGGCAAGTCAACTTTATATAACCGATTGACCGAGACCCGCAAAGCTATTGTGGACGACTTTAGCGGCGTCACCCGCGACAGGCATTACGGTGTATCAGAGTGGACGCATCACCAGTTTACGGTTATTGATACCGGCGGCTATGTCGCCAACTCAGACGATGTTTTTGAAGCTGCCATCCGCGAGCAGGTGGCTATCGCTATTGAGGAAGCATCGGTAATTTTGTTTTTGGTAGATGTTACCACCGGCATTACCGACCTTGATGATGAAATAGCGGCCCTGCTGCGCAAAGGCAACAAGCCTGTATTTGTAGTGGTTAACAAAGTGGATAACAATAGCCAGCTATCAGACGCTACGGTATTTTACAGCATGGGTTTGGGCGAAATTTATAATATTTCGTCTATGACAGGGTCGGGCACAGGCGAGTTGCTTGACGAAATGGTAAAGCATTTTGATACCGAACCGCTGGAAGAAAACACCCGCCCCAAATATGCTATTGTTGGCAGGCCCAATGTGGGTAAATCATCTATTATTAACGCGCTTATAGGTAAGGAACGCAATATTGTAACCCCCATAGCGGGCACAACGCGCGATTCTATCCATATCCATTACAATCAGTATGGCCATGATTTTATGCTGATCGATACTGCCGGGATGCGTAAAAAAACCAAGGTTAAAGAGAATATTGAGTTTTACTCGGTAATGCGTACTATTAAAGCGCTCGAAGAGGCTGATGTGGTTATCCTGATGATAGACGCGGTTGAGGGTATAGAATCGCAGGATATTAATATTTTTCACCTGGCCGAAAAAAATAAAAAAGGGGTAATGATTGTGGTAAACAAGTGGGACCTGATAGAAAAGAACAATAAGACCACCAAAGTTTTCGAAGACATGATAAAAGAAAAGCTGCAACCGTTTACCGATGTACCTATTGTGTTTACATCAGTGCCCGAAAAGCAGCGGGTTTTAAAAGTGATCGATGTGGCTAACCAGGTGTATCAAAACCGCGCCCGCAAAATACCTACTTCAAAACTAAACGAGGTAATGCTGCCCATAATTGAGCATTACCCGCCGCCATCCATCAAAGGGAAATACGTTAAAATAAAATATATTACGCAAATTGCGGGCACATCGCCCATGTTTGCTTTTTTCTGCAACCTGCCGCAATATGTCAAAGAACCCTATTACCGCTTTATCGAAAATAAGCTGCGCGAAAACTTTGAGTTTAGCGGCGCGCCTATACAGGTTTGGTTCAGGCAAAAATAATTAATTTGAAAATTAGTTAATTTGAGAATTTGAAAATGCAAAGCTCATTTTCAAATTCTCAAATATTCAAATTAGCACATTATCAAAGTGCAGCGACCGCTTTTTTCAAAACCTCGTCATTAGCGTTTATAGTTTTATAGTAGGCCTCATCGCCCCATTTAAAGCGGGCAGCAGTGGCTTTGAGCAGGGTTTTAATATTTTCTTTGGAGATCAGCAGCTCATGCGGATCCATTTGTTTGATGGTTTTTGAGGCGTATAAAATAAAATTGCCCAGTTCCACGTCGCTTACGGCGTATCGTTTTATAAAATCATCGCCTGTTGCGTACCTGTTTAATTCAATCTGCATGCGGTCGACCACATAAGCCATAAAAAGCTGCTGGTTATTGAGTTGCTGTATCAACAAGGTGCCCTGCGTGGTATCGGCAGGTACAAAAATATCAGGCATAATACCGCCGCCGCTAAAAACTTTCCTGCCCAATGCGGTATGGTAATTACCGGGTTTAATAAAAGCGCTGTCCTTTAAATTACTTTCTTCCGAAAACAGTTCGCCTTTTCGCATACGTTCCGATAGCTCATTGCGGTAGTTTTCTATACCGCCGCTATATGATTTTTGAATAGATCGGCCCGAAGGTGTATAATAACGGGCAATGGTAAGGTTGATAGCAGAGCCATCGCCAAACGGAAATTGCTCCTGCACCAGCCCTTTGCCAAACGAGCGGCGCCCCACAATAACCGCCCGATCAAGGTCCTGTAAAGCGCCTGCCAGTATCTCACTCGCTGAGGCAGAATATTCATCAATAAGCAAAGCCAGTTTACCAT
>CAISKH010000337.1 GCA_903885865.1 uncultured Mucilaginibacter sp. | reverse complement strand
CATGGCTTTGGCATAGGTGTTTTTTGCTTTTTCTTCCTCCTTTGCCTCCGCGCTCATTGGTGTGCCTATCAGCCCCAATAATCCGGCAGTTGTACCCAACCCCAACGTTTTTAAAACATCGCGCCGGTTAAAACCATATTTATTCTGGTGGCTCATATTATATTGCTTTTTTGACCTTGTAAAATTTATATCCGAACATAAATATTACCACATAACAAATAATTGGCATATAATAAGCTGTAGCTATATCATGATTAGCCACCTGGCCCATAATGAATGGGAAAAGCGCGCCGCCCACAACGCCCATAGCAATAAATGATGATGCTTGCTGTGTGTGGCTGCCCAAATTCTTTAACCCCAGGCTGAAAATGGTTGGAAACATAATGCTGAAAAAGAAATTGATCATGAACAAGGCTGAATATGATACCCAACCCATATGTTGCGCTACAATTACGCACATTATAATATTGGCAAAAGCAAAAGTTGCCAGCAACTTGTTTGGAGCGATAAAGGTCATCAGCGAAGTTCCTACTATGCGGCCAAGCAACATCATGCCCATAAATGCACTCATAAAGTAGCCCGCTTTTGCGTCGCTAAAGTGCATTACACCAACACCGTAATTAATAAAATATGCCCATGTGCCGGCTTGTGCCGCTACGTTAAAGAACTGCGCCACGCAGGCCCATACAAAATGGCTATGCTGGTATAGCTTTTTTGAAGGCGCAACGTCAATATTAACAGCATCCGGGTCCACCTCGGCAACTTCAACATGTGGGTCGGTTAGTGCCGGTATCTTTAAAAACATAAAAGCCACAGCAATTAAAAGTACCACTATGCCAATGCAAACATATAATGTTTTTACCGAAGTGAGGTCGGTTGATTTTTCACTGTCGCCACTCAGCAGGAAGAACGACCCTATGAGTGGGCCTATCATAGTGCCTACAGCATTAAAAGTTTGCGCAAAGTTTATGCGAAGGTCGCTGGTACGTTGGTCGCCCAATGCCGCGGCAAATGGATGCGCGACTGTTTCGAGCGTTGCCATACCACAACCTACAATAAACAAAGCTATCCTAAAAAAAGTAAACGAAGCCGCGTTAGCAGCGGGTACAAACAAAAACAAACCGGCTGCAAATAAGGTAAGCCCCAATATAACACCCGGCTTATACCCATATTTCTTCATGAACATTCCCGCAGGTATGCTCATAATAAAATAGGCGCCGAAAACCGAGAACTGTATCAACCCGGAGTTTGATATGGACAGATTTAATACATTTTGAAAATGCTTGTTCAGCACATCGCTCATGGAGTGCAATACCCCCCACATCAGGAACAATGAGGTTACAAAAATAAGGGTTACAATAAATTGCTTTTCGGTAAAGGCTGGTTTTTGCTGGCTCATTAGTTAGGTTTTAGGTTAAAATTATTGCAGGGGGATACAATCTTATAGGTATAAGCGCTATGATAAAAATTTTTAACAAGTTAAAATTGGTTATAATACAGTCTCCGGGACAATATTTTATATCTCTACCAAAAAAACAAATTTTATTAATCAATTCATAATTAATACCCGATTAAATAAGTTGTACATATAAATGTTACACAGTAAAAAGGGTTATATAATGATGAATAAACGGGATGATGTAACAGAAAACGCAATCGTTTGCGTCGTATGGCCCTCCGGAAAGAATTAATAAGATAAAAATATAGAACACCAAGGCGATATTAAAATTTAAAGTTATATTCATTTTTAAATGAGTCCCAATAGCTATCGGGATAAAAATATTTGCGTGGTTTGTCCAGTTTTTATAAAGCTGATCGTCATTAGTTTTTTAACCATTAAAACTCAACGAAAATGAACGAATTCTTATTGATCTACAGGCGTGAAGCCGACTTTGACACGCAGTTTACTGCCGAACAATTAAAGGAAATTTCAAAACCATGGATGGACTGGATGGGCGGCCTGGCGGCCCAAAGCATACTGGCCGACAGGGGTAACCGTTTAGATAGTGCAGGTAAAGTAGTAAAGCCAAACAACGTAGTAACTAACGGTGCTTATGTTGAAATTAAGGAGCTGATAGGTGGCTATTCCATTATTAAAGCAGCATCGCTGGATGAAGCTGCCGAAATTGCCAAAGGCTGCCCTATTCTGGCCGTTGGCGGTAATGTTGAAGTACGCGAGATTTTGCAAATGTAAAAACAACCCGGCTCCCCTGTAAAATGGGGAGCCTTTTTTATGCAAAACAATAAATTAATATCCAACTTGTTCCGCACGGAACATCGTAAGGTCACGGCTGTGCTGGCCCGGGTATTTGGCTTTGAGCACATACAAATTGCCGAAGATATTGTAAGCGATACCTTTTTGCTGGCTACAGAAAAATGGGGGCAAAACAAGTTGCCCGATAACCCAACCGCCTGGCTCTACACCGTAGCCAAAAACAAGGCCAAAGACCATTTAAAGCGCAATACCATTTTCACTCAAAAAGTTTCGGCTGCTATTATGGCTGAATCTTCTTTATCCGAAGAAGTTGAGATAGACTTATCTGAAAAAAATATTAACGACAGCCAGCTGCAAATGATGTTTGCTATTTGTCAGCCGGTAATACCGGCCGAGGCGCAGATAGGTTTGGCGCTCCGCATTCTCTGCGGTTTCGGCATTGATGAAATTGCCGACGCCTTTTTATCAAACAAGGAAACCATTAACAAACGCTTGTTGCGTGCTAAGGAAAAGTTGCGGCAGCATAAAGTAAAAATTGAATTTCCGGATACCCATGAAATAAACAAGCGCCTGGAAACTGTACTGCTTACTTTATATCTTTTATTTAATGAGGGCTATTATTCCGTAAGCAGCAATACCAACCTGCGCAAAGATCTTTGCCTGGAAGCCATGCGTTTAACTTACCTGTTGATAGAAAATAAAGCAACGGACCTGCCGGTAGTAAACGCGTTGTTCTCGCTCATGTGTTTTCATGCCTCGCGTTTTGAGGCGAGGATAGATAAAAATGGCGAGATGATCTTATATGATGAACAGGACAGCTGCTTATGGAACGATGAATTGATAGTAAAGGGAACAAATTATTTGATACGCGCATCGCGCGGCGACCAGGTAACCCGTTACCACCTGGAAGCGGCTATTGCTTACTGGCATACTATTAAAACAGACAGCGCCGAAAAATGGGAGAACGTTTTACAGCTTTATAATAAGTTACTGATACTGGAATACTCGCCCATGGCAGCCCTGAACCGAACCTACGCTTTAGCAAAAGCCGGTGGTAAAGAAAAAGCAATTATTGAAGCCGAAAAATTAACGCAGTTAACGGGCAATCATTTATATCATTCGTTATTGGGGTATTTGTACAGTGGGGTAGCTAATGAAAAAGCATTGCAGCATTTGCAAACGGCTTTAAAGCTGGCTAAAAGTAAAGGGGAAAAGAACAGAATAGCTAAAAACATAAAGAAATTAAATACCTTAAAAAAATAATATCGAACACCGAATAATGAATATTGAATGATGACGTACTTGCTTCTATATTAAACTTCTTGCTATTCCTCCCCCTTCAGGGGGCTTGGGGGGTACAAGAAGAGCTCCTGATGGGCAGGAGCTCTAACTAACCAATTATAAACCAATATATGTGAAGAGATATGCTGTAGAATTTACATCTAATCAGCACATTACGTTAATCCGATGTATCGAACAACCTTTATCAAACGCCGTGCCGCGATATTAATTGCAGCGCATTATTGAATTAACACTATTTAACATACTAATGTTACACATCTGTTTATACGCACAAAAAGAGCGATAGGTTGTACAACCCACCGCTCTTTTATATATTTTAAAAAAGTATTAAACAGTATGCAGGGCGTTGCCTGTATAGTACAATATAATAATAACAATACCTGCCAAAATGCGGTAATAGCCAAATACCTTAAACCCTTTTTGCTCTAAAAAAGTAATGAACGACTTAATGGCCATTAACGCAACTATAAAAGCGATAACGCTGCCTATTAACAGGTATTTAATATCGTGGTGCAGGTCGGCCGGGGTAATATTACCGTGCTTGTAAAAATCATACAAGTCTTTTAGCGTGGCGCCAAACATGGTAGGCACAGCTAAAAAGAAAGAGAATTCGGCCGCAGCGGTGCGGCTTAGCTTTTGCGACATACCGCCAACTATTGATGCCGCCGAACGCGATACGCCCGGTATCATGGCCAAACACTGGAAGAAACCAATTTTAAGCGCTGTAATATGGTTTATCTCCTTCTCGTCATTAACAGTAGGTTTGTTAAACCAATCGTCAACAAATAATAAAATAACACCCCCCGCAACAAAGGCTACGGCAACTACCAGCGGGCTTTCTAAAAGAATATCAATTTTTTTCTTCAATAATAACCCAAATATCACCGCCGGTATAACACCGATAACCAGTTTTACATAAAAATCAATAGAACGAAGAAAACGTTTGTAGTAAAGTACCACTACCGCCAGGATAGCGCCAAGTTGTATAACAATTTCAAACAGCTTAACAAACTCGTCCTTGCTTATACCCATGATCGAGCTGGCAATAACCATGTGCCCGGTTGACGATACAGGTAAAAATTCGGTTATCCCCTCAATAATTGCAAGGATGATGACTTGTATAATGTTCATTGTGGTTGTTATAAGGTTTAAAAGTTGTAAGGTTGGAATGTTTATTATTCAATAGGCCATGAACTATGAACCATCAGCTATGAACTACTTCTCTTCCGGTTTCTTTAAAATAGAGTAAAACCCGATACCGAACCCTGCCAAAACAACTATAGGCGCTATAACTATTTTAGTGGTACTGTAAATATCAGTAGTGCCGGCCATCAATACGAAGCCAAAGGCCTCTACGGCTATGGCGATAATGAGCCAGCGGTAATTACTTTTATCGAATATGAATTTTACAGACTGGGTATTGGTATCCTTTGCCTGTGGTTTCGCGGTTGTTTTAACCGGCTGTGCTGGTTTTGCCATGCTATTTTAATTATTGAATGAGTGAATTAGTGATTGAGTGAATGAAGGTTTTACTTATTAAATGAACAACCTTTCGCCTTTTATTTTTTACCTATAAAGATCATATATTTTTAAACGTAAAAATTTATTTACTGCAAGATAGGTGCTGAAAGCCGAAATAAATATGCCCAGACCCACAACGCACAAAAATACCAATCCAAATTCGGCATTGTTTTGCAGTATAACCAGGTCGGGCACTTCGAGGTTAGCCAGATATAACGTACCTACCAGGATGATAACGGCAATTAATCCGCCTAAAAGCCCGTGCCACATACCATATAATAGGAACGGCTTGCGGATAAACGCCTTTGTTGCGCCTACGAGCTGCATTGATTTGATTAAAAACCGTTGCGAGTATATAGCCAGCCTGATGGTATTATTGATGAGCGCAACCGATACCACTACAAATATGCCGGCAAAGGCCAGGATAACCAAACTGATAGATGTTAAATTCTGGTTCATTTGGTCCACTAATGATTGCTGGTACTTAACTTCTTTTACCAACGGGTTTTTTAACAACTCTGTTTTAAATTTTGATATCCCGGCATTATTGGCATAGTCGGCATTTAAATAAACATCGAGCGATTGCGATAAAGGGTTATACCCCAGGAATTTCACAAAATCTTCGCCCAAATCTTTTTGCAGGTTGCGGGCTGCGAGCTCTTTACTTACATATATGGCCTGTTTAACCGCGGGGTTAGCTTCCAGCTGCGTTTGCAATTGCTTTACGTCGGCCTCGTGAGCAGCATCGTCAACAAAAACATTCACTACAATATTCTCCTTCACATAACGCGAAAGATTATTGGCGTGTACCAGTATAAGGCCCAGCAAACCGATCATCAGCAATACCATAGCTATGCCAAATACGGTAGATATGTAAATGGTCTTTGTTTTTTGCGCCGATTCGCTTGCTTCAAATTCTTCTATCATGCCGTATTAGTTTTTGCGAAATTAAGAAACCATACCTAAAGGTAAAAGTTTATATTTTATTAATTG
>CAISKH010000336.1 GCA_903885865.1 uncultured Mucilaginibacter sp. | reverse complement strand
GATAGTAACACTTTGTATATCAGGCTCAAAACCGAGCAGCTTAACAACCACTTCATAAGTTCCGGGCGTAATATTGTTAAAGCTGAATTTCCCTTCGTTATTGGTAGCCTGTATATACTTTGAATTAGTAATAAAAACCGTAGCGCCGGGCAATGTCACGCCCTTCCCGTCGCTTACCGTACCGTTGATGGAGTAGGTTTGTTGCGCTTTTGCAGCAAAGTTTATAAAGATCAGCAGTATAAAAAGTATTTTTTTCATTTATGCTAAGTTATCTATTATTTATTAGCAGATGCAGGCACACCAAAATAATCTAATGGCGTTAGGTCAGCTATTCTTAACCATGACCAGTATCCGTATACGTTGAAACCTTTTTGGGGCCAACCGAAGTTTCTATCTATTGTTATGGCATCCCTGAGCGGTACCAATTTTGATACCTGCCGGTGTTTGCTTAGCTGTGAAGCGAGTTTTGCAGGAAGCGAGATCGGGTTGCCGGTACGGGAAAACAAAGGCGATTCATCTTGCCCCGTATAAACAATAAACAAACCCAGCTTGTCGGTTGATATTATGGTTCTGAAATTTTCTCTATCGGGCGCAAATAAGGAATCGATATCAGGGATATTACTAAAATATAGCTTTGTTCTCTTGTCGCCCGTAGGTTCATAAAAGCCGAAGACTTCCTGTTTGTCCCTGCTGTTTAAACTTAGATAGGAGGGTTCGTCTATAACTTTATAAACCAGGAAATTCTCCTCTTTCACTGTATTATTCATTACGGCGCTAAAAAAATGCCTTTGCGAACTTAAATAAGCTATCCGCCGGTTCTCATTCCATTTTTTTTGCTGTGCATCTGTTCCTTTTAATTCCTCAAAATAGGGCGATCCGTTTATATAAACAACACCGTGGTCTGGTTCAAAATCAAATTTTGTTAACAGGTATTCAATTTTATACCCAAGCGCGTTGTTTTCAACAACAAGGAAATCATCCGCATCAGCAGTGAGGGTATTATCAGCTTTTGAAAAATGAAAACTAAGCGCATCCGGATTTAAAAGCTTGCATTGTTGCGCATTAACTGTTTCGCCCAAAAAATTTTTCATAAACTGCTCCAGGTATTTTTCCCTGTTAGGATTAGGACCGTTGCCGTTTATAGTAACCGCTTTCAGGGAGGTAACGCTTTCTTTTAACGTGTCGGTAAGGTTCACCGATTCGGCATCAATAATAACGCGTTGTATATTGGGTATAGACCCCATCATCTTAACCACCACTTCATAAGTTCCGGGTCGCAGGTTGCCAAAGCTGAATTTTCCTTCATTATCGGTGGCCTGTATATATTTTGAATTGGTTATGTAAACTGTGGCGCCAGGCAGCGTTATGCCCTTTTCATCACTTACTGTACCACTGATGGAATAGGTTTGCTGGGCCCTTACGCCAAAGCTAATAAAAACTAACAGTATGCAAAGCAGGTTTTTCATATTGTTTAAAGCAAACAGTGAGCGCGTCTGGCCCAATAAGTATTGTGATTATATGCTAAGACAATTACCGGGTATAAAAGGGGGGGAAGAAAAATTAGTTTTTTAATGTTATCAAACAAAAAAAGGCCCGGTCTTTGTAAAACCAAGCCTTTTCTGTTAGGATAAATTCAATTCCGCAATCGAACTTCCGAATTCCGAAATAAAATTATTCCCCTTTATAAATATTATTCTTCAAATCAATATCCGGTAACTGGTGATCCGGGTCTATCACAATGCTTTTTATGGTGGAGGTCGACGGATACCTGAATTTCCAGGTATCATTACGCTGCCATACATTTACAGGCAGTGTTATGGTTTCAACCTTGCCGTTGGCCTGGGTTATTTTGAGCGTAACCGGCATGGCCATTTTTTCTTTGTTAGCTATGGTAATGATAGCGCCGTTTACGGGATCGTTACCATCATATTTTACAGATTCGACAGACTGATCCAGCTTCCAGGTGGTAAAGAACCAGGGTTTAAAGAACCAGTTCAGATCCTCGCCCGAGGCATCATTCATAGCGCGGAAGAAATCATAAGGCAGCGGGTGCTTAAAGGCCCAATGCTTAATATATTCATGAAACGCGAAGTCGAAACGATCGGGGCCCAGCACCACATCGCGCAGCATATCAAGGCCCAAAGCGGTTTTATTATAATATTGGCCATAATCGTTCAATCCAATGGCCTCGGGAGGGGTCATTAACGGGTCCTTGCTTCTTGAGTAGCCTCTTAATATATTTTGTGCCTGGTTGTTAGGCCCCTTTGGCGCATACTCGCCGTTATTAAACATTTTAGTAGAGTACTCATTAATGAAGGTATTAAAACCCTCGTCCATCCACATAAATTTACGCTCATTGCTACCTACTATCATCGGGAACCAGTTATGGCCTATCTCGTGGGTAACATCGCCCCATAGCCCGCCGTTTTTAAGGTTGCTCAGGCAGAATATGATACCGGGATATTCCATTCCTAATGCAACACCCGATACATCAACAGCGGAGTTCCACGGATATTCAAAATAAGCTTTTGAATAGATCTCGATGCTGTTCTTTAAATATTCGGTTGAGCGGCCCCATGAGTTATTGCCCGAGCTTTCAACCGGGTAAGCCGACATGGAAATACATTTACGGCCAGAAGGAAGGTTAACCTTCGCGGCATCCCATATAAAAGCTGTAGACGCGGCCCATGATATATCGCGGGTATTATCCATCCTGTAATGCCAGGTAAGGGTTCCTTTAGCCGGGCGGGTAGTCGGCTCGCCAACTTCATCTTCCCTGATTATCATTACCGTTTTATCGCTGTTGCGCGCTTCGGCCAGGCGTTTTTGCTGGGTAGGCGTAAGCACCTCGGCCGCATTTAGCAAATCGCCTGAACCTACAACGATCATGTTTGCCGGCGCGGTTATGTAATAATCAAAATCGCCGTAATCGCAATAAAACTCGCCTAAACCCATATAAGGTAGGGTATTCCAACCCTCTACATCATCATACACACACATACGTGGGTACCATTGGGCAATTTCGTAAACAACGCCCTGCTTAAACTTTTTACGGCCCATGCGGTCGGCGCCATAAAAAGGCACAGAGAAACTATAATTTATTTTAATACCTATTTTGTCGCCTTTGTCGCCAAGCGGTGTATTTAACCGCAGCTGCATACGGGCGTCGGTTATTATGGGGTCAACCTTATAGGTTTGGCCCTTATAGGTAACTGATACCGATTCAATATGGTAACCGCCGCGGCTAAAACCTTTTACATCAAAACGGTCGCCGGTTATAGGCGTAACCGCTGCCCCCCGGCTGTCGGGTCTGAACAGGTTTTGATCCAACTGCAGCCATAAATAATCCATATTATCGGGGCTATTATTGGTATAGGTTATACTTACTTCACCTTTAACGGTGGTATCCTGTGCGGCTTCATCCAGGGTAGCGCGTATCTGGTAATCGGCGCGGTTTTGCCAGTAATGCTGGCCGGGTTGCCCGCTTGCCGATCGGGTATCGCCGGTAGTGGTGGGCCAAACAATAGGCCCAAAAAGGTCCTGGTGGTTATATTTTACAGTGTCGATGGAGATTTGTGCGGAGGCCGTTACAACGACAGCCATCATACCGCATGCTAATAGCAGGTAATTTTTGAGATAATACATTTTGATCAGTTAATAAAAAACAAATAAAAGGAAATAATCTGTTATTGCATAATGGGTAAATTTTGTATTTTTGTTAACATGGAATCTATGTTGATACATCCTGAAAGCGCAGAGCAACTGAAGACTGTAAAAGTCTTATTAAAAGCCTTAAAAATTCAATTTGAACCCCAATCAAGTAGTTTACCTGCCCATGTTTTAGAAAACATAGAAATAGGTATCAAACAATACGAGAGTGGGCAAGGTATTTCTTATGAAGAATTTAAGGAAAAGCACTTTTCAAAAAAATGAGCTTTAAATTAATCTTTAGCCCTAAAGCCGAAGAAAACACTGAAGTTAGAAAATGTATTCTTCATAAAAATTGCTCGATGCTTTATAAAGTATATGATGAAATAATTGTAATTATTTGTTTTTGGGATAATCGGCAAGATCCTTTAATTGTTTCTTAATCGTTAAGCGGCAGCAAACCGTTTAATATGATTTAATTCTTCCCGTTTTTCATCCAACTCCGTTTCAATATCAAAATCATCCTGTAGGCCAAGCCAGAATTTGGCAGAGTTTCCAAAATATTGACTTAACCTTAAAGCGGTATCGGCAGTTATCCTGCGGTTGCCTTTAATAATTTCAGAGATACGCGTCTGAGGGATTTTAGTTTCTTTAGCCAAACGGTAAGGCGTAATGCTTAATGGTACTAAAAACTCTTCCTGTAAAATCTCGCCGGGGTGTATGTTGGGTAGTTTTTCCATGATTTTTAATGATAATCTATAATTTCAACTTCACTTGCATTTCCGCTATCCCATTTAAAAATTATTCGCCATTGATCGTTAATGCGGATGCTGTAATAATCTTTTAGTTGTCCTTTTTTCTTTTCTAATTTATTAGAAGGTGGTATAGTGAGATCTTGTATATTTTGCGAATTATTGATCATTCTAAGCTTTCTTCTACCTATTGTCTGTATCTCTAAAGGCAATTTAGCAATCCGGATGCCGTTCCATATTTTTTCTGTGTCTTTAGAACTAAAAGTTATAATCATAATATCGCTGTGCGTTACTAACGTCAAAGATAACTATTTTTAATAAAATTTAAAACAACTTTTATCAATTAGACTTAAATTATTATCGCAAATTAGCCCAATAAATTAATATGAACCACCTCGCCAATTCCACTTCACCCTATTTGCTACAGCATGCCAATAACCCGGTTAACTGGTACCCGTGGGGAACTGAAGCTTTGCAAAAGGCGAAAGAGGAAAATAAGCTGCTCATTGTAAGCATTGGCTACTCGGCCTGCCATTGGTGCCATGTAATGGAGCATGAAAGTTTTGAAGATGAGCAGGTGGCGGCGGTAATGAACGAATATTTTGTTTGTATAAAGGTCGACCGTGAGGAACGTCCGGATGTTGACCAGATATACATGAGCGCCGTACAGTTAATAAGCGGCAGGGGCGGCTGGCCGCTCAATTGTGTTTGCCTGCCCGACCAGCGGCCTATTTACGCGGGCACGTACTTCCGTAAAAACGACTGGACAAGCCTGCTATTCAATTTAGCCGATTATTATAAGCAAAAGCCCGCAGACGCGCTGGAATATGCAGAACGTTTAACCGAGGGTATTCAAAAATATGAATCCATTGGTTTTGTGGAGTCGCAGCCCGGTTATACCAAAGCGGATCTGCAGACTATTGTAAGTAACTGGAAAAAGTATTTCGACAAAACAGAGGGCGGTATGGGCACAGCGCCCAAGTTCCCGATGCCGAACAACTGGCAGTTTTTATTACGGTATGCCCATTTAATGAAAGATGAAGAAACTGCTGCCCTAACTAAACTCACCCTGCAAAAAATGGCTTACGGCGGTATTTACGATCACCTGGGGGGCGGTTTTGCACGTTATTCGGTTGATGGCTTATGGCACGTGCCGCATTTTGAGAAGATGCTGTATGATAATGCGCAGCTTATCGGTTTGTATGCAGAAGCCCATACCTGGCAGCCTGATGAGCTATACCGGCGGGTAGTTACGGAAACGATAGATTTTGCGGTGCGCGAATTACTATCGCCAGATGGCGGGTTTTATGCCGCCCTAGACGCGGACAGCGAAGGGGTTGAGGGTAAGTTTTATGTTTTTACTAAAAATGAAATAAAAGATATTTTGGGCGATGAAGCAGAATTATTTTGCAGCTATTATCATATTACTGACGAAGGAAACTGGGAAGAAGAACAAACCAACATATTATTTAAGCGTGGTATAAACAGCGAACTGGCCGAAGCACTGGGCTTACCAGTTAATGAAATGCTTGAACGTATAGCATCATCCCGAAAAAAGGTTTTTGAGGTACGCGGTAAACGCGTGCGCCCGGGCCTCGACAATAAAATTTTAGCTTCATGGAACGGCTTAATGCTGAAAGGGCTTTGCGAAGCTTACCGTGCTTTTAATCAAAATGAGTATTTAGATATCGCCCTAAAAAATGCAAACTTTATTATAAATAAGCTGACACATCATACAAGATTAAACCGTGTCTATGCTCCTCCCGTCGTGGGAGAAGGCCGGGGTGTTGCTACACCCGCCTTCTTAGACGATTACGCCAATATAATTGACGCCTTTATAGCGCTTTATGAAGTTAGTTTTGATGAACAATGGTTAAACCACGCCATTAAACTAACCAATAGCGCTATCACCCATTCTTATGATAAAACGACTGGTATATTTTTCTATACGGCGGATGATGATGAGCAATTGATAGCCCGAAAATCGGAAATTATGGATGGGGTTACGCCGGCATCAAATTCGGTAATGGCGCGAAATCTTCAAAAATTGGGGTTGTTGTTTGATAACGCGCAATACCTTGATATTTCTGCACAGCTATTACGCAATATTTTTCCGCACCTGGCTAAGTATGGTTCGGCTTATTCAAACTGGGCAATGTTGCTATTGGATGAGGTGTTTGGTGTTTATGAGGTTGCCATAGCAGGTGACAATGCCGAAACTTTTCGTATAGAAATGGAAAAAAATTACATTCCTAACAAAATTATCTTGGGTGGTAAAAAAGGAAGTTTACCTTTGTTGCAAGATAAGTACAGCAGCTTAACACAAATATTTATTTGTAAAGATAAAACCTGTGGTTTGCCGGCTGACAATATAGTAGAAGCAATAAAACAAATTGAAGCTACGAACATTTAATATAAATAAGCAGCAAAGCACTCATGGGTGCCAATATTTTACAAATAAAAGAATAGTAGTCTAATGAAAATTGAACCACAACATGTAGTGTCATTAACTTACGATCTGTACGTTGACCAGGAAGACGGAACCGAAGCTTTAGTAGAAAGCGCCACACAGGAACAACCTTTAACCTTTTTATTTGGGGTAGGGCAGATGCTCCCTAAATTTGAGGAAAATTTAAACACGCTTGCTACCAATGATAACTATGACTTCCGCCTTTCGGCAGAGGACGCCTATGGCGCTTATGATGAGGAAGCTGTAGCTAATTTGCCGATAGATATGTTTAACGGTGCCGATCTGCCCGAAGTTGGCTCGGTGTTGCCTTTGCAGGATAATAACGGCAACCGTTTCCAGGGGCAGGTTGTATCGGTTACTGAGGATTCGATACTGGTTGACCTGAACCACCCTATGGCCGGACAGCCCCTACATTTTAAAGGAGTGATATTAAATGTAAGGCCCGCAACGCCCGAAGAATTATCGCACGGCCACGCTCATGGGGCCGACGGGCATCATAGCCATTAGAATTAATAAATATCTATACTGTCAAACCGGGTTATAAAACATTTTACCAGTATGGTTGATGCAATGGGTTGGCTATTCCAGGTGGCCGGTATAAATACTTTGTCTTCTTCGCTGATAAGATGGGGGTCAATATTTATCATTATAAGATCTGTTTCATTATTAACATACCTGATGTGAATTTTATAATCTGCAAGCCTTCCCATAGGGCTTACCAATAATTCTAATACAACATCATACTGCTCCCGGTTGGTATTTTGCAAGTCATAAGGCAATTTAAAAGCCTTCAGGTAGGGAACGTAGCCAAAATACCTTCCGCCAGGCCTCACCGGCTTGGTTATAATATCGGTGATCGTAATTTTATTATCGATGCTATACCTGATATTTGATGAAGTTGTTTCCGGCGCTTCGTACAATAAATTGTTGGTATCGTAATTATAGTTTTCAAGCAATTTACCTTGCGGATCAAAAAAATGCCATATCCCGGTTCTTTTATCATTGGCATAGCTACCGCTGGCTAAAACTATTTTTTTATCATAAAAAGCATGATATACACCCTGTTTAACCTGCTTATTAGGTTGAATTATGGTTTGATATTTTTCGCTCACAAAATCTGTAAGCTTGTTTTTTCGCTCCACTACATCCTGCGCCGGGCAATGGTTGGCGCAAATAAGTGTAAAAATAATAAATAGCAGTTTTTTCACGGCGGGTATTTTGTGCCAATTTAATATTTATAACACAAGATAAATAAATCTTGATTTTTTAGTCAGTCTAAACCAGTCAAAATTGGAGGTGAAAAGCTGGTAATAATCCCATTTCTGCGAATTATAAATGTAAAGGACAATTACTTGCAAGTGAGCGCAATATGGTACTGACACAACTATTAAGGCATAATAATTCACTCAATTTATACACTTGTTAATAACTTTATATTATTGTTAATGCATTACATTCAGATTATATTTCTTGTTTTCAATAAACAATTTTATACCTTTAAGTCCGTTTAAAATTATATAAGCCGATACAATAAATTGAAATTAACCCCCTAAATTAATGCCCTTTCTTAACAGTGTACTGGAACCGCCATCATATGGGTGGAAAGATGAATTCGGAAACTTGGAAAAGCCCTCGTCAAATCAAATTTTAAAAGAATTTTTTTCAAGACTGAATATATTCAGGAACAAAAAAAACTGGCTCTCTTTCATGAGCTGGATGATGATCGTAGCGCTGGCTCCTTTTTTGTTTTTGTTTATTTTTAAATATTTCACCTTCAAATTATTGATAGTAGCTTTTGTGTACAGCATGATTATTATGGGTACGCATGGCACTATATGGCACCATAGGTATTGTACGCATGGTGCTTATAAATTCCGTAATAAATTCTGGCGGTTTTTCACCCAGAACCTTACGCTGAAAATAATTCCCGAAGAAATATATGCCATATCGCACCATGTGCACCATGCGCTGTCTGATCAGCCCGGCGACCCGTATAATGCCTCGGGGGGCTTCCTGTATTGTTTTTTGGCCGATGTGAACCATCAGCCCATAGCCCGCAACATGACCGAGAAAGATTATGGGCGTTGTGTTGGTTTAATGAAACATACCGGTGTAAAAACCAATACTTATACTCAATACAAAACATGGGGCACCTTAGCTAACCCGGTGCAAACCATTTTAAGTGTATTTTTAAGTTGGGGACTTTGGTTTGCCGCGTTTTATTTAATAGGTGGCCCGGGTTTGGCTTGTGCAATATTTGGCGCAGCAGGGTTTTGGGCGGTTGGTGTACGCACTTTTAACTATGAAGGCCATGGTAAGGGAAAAGATAAGCGGCGCGATGGCGTTGATTTTAACCGCGACGATATGTCTATTAACCAGGTATGGCCGGGTTATGTGGCCGGCGAATGGCATAATAATCACCACTTGTATCCTAACAGCGCCCGCTCTGGTTTTAAACCCTACCAGCTGGATATAGCCTGGTGCTATATTAAATTTTTAAGCCTGATAGGTGCGGTAAGCTCGTACCGCGACTCAAAAAAGCAGTTTTACCGCGAGTATTATCATGCGCATAAAACGGGCGAGGCATTTGGCGAAGGTATAGAGGCCTGCGAAATGCAGGACCACGTTTTAGAAACCGAAACAGTTTAACAACCTATTTAAAGTATTTAACGGGACGCTGACCAATCAGTGTCCCGTTTTTTGTTTTGAGGATTTTTATTGGCCAGGAATTTTTAAAAACATTCGTAATTTATTTATAGCATAATGTTTTTTTATTAATAAAGTTATTATGTTTGATAAACCTATAATACTAAATATTGATACGTGTTTTATAGCCCGTGTTATTAATGGAAAAGCCAAAATATTAAACGTTAAAACCGATAAATAAACAATATTTGTTGCTGCAATACAATCGATTGTAGCCATGAATACACCGAATGAATAAGAATAAACTATGAAACTAAAATTAGGAATGATCGGTGGCGGGCAGGGCGCTTTTATTGGCGCCGTACATCGTATAGCCGCCCGTATAGATGATGATTATGAACTGGTTTGCGGCGCCTTTAGCAGCGATCCTGAAAAATCAAAAGCAAGCGGTATCGCGCTCGGCTTAGCAGCCAACAGGGTTTATAACTCCTACAAAGAACTGATAGAAAAAGAAAAACTATTGCCGGCTGATGAACGCGTACAGGTTATCAGCATTGTAACACCTAACCATGTCCATTTCGGGCCCACTAAAATGGCGCTTGAAAACGGTTTCCATGTCATTTTAGATAAGCCCATGACGTTTTCGCTGGCGGAAGCTAAAGAATTGGAAAAGGTTGTAAAAACAAGCGGGAAGTTGTTTTGCTTAACACATACCTATACAGGTTACCCGATGGTAAAGGAAGCCAAGCAGTTAGTAAAAGCGGGTAAAATAGGCAAAGTGCGTAAAATATACGTGGAGTATCCGCAGGGCTGGTTAAGTACCTATTTAGAAGGCAGCGATCAAAAACAAGCCGCTTGGCGCACCGACCCGAGCCGAAGCGGAATAGCCGGCGCCATGGGCGATATTGGTACCCATGCCTTTAATTTATGCGAATATGTTACCGGCCTGCAGGTTACACAGGTATGTGCCGATATAAACATTTTTGTTGATGGCCGTAAGCTTGATGATGATGGGGCAGTATTAATGAAACTGAACAATGGCGCAAGCGCGGTATTAACCGCCACCCAAATAGCCAACGGTGAAGAAAACAATGTTAAGATCAGGGTTTACGGAGAAACAGGCGGGCTGGAGTGGGAGCAATGGGATGCCAATACGCTGAAAGTAAAATCGAATGTGCGGCCAACCGAAATATGGCGCACGGGAGCGGGCTATGTAAGTTCGTTTGCTTCGCATAATACGCGTACGCCTGGCGGGCACCCTGAAGGTTATTTAGAAGCGTTTGCCAACTTGTACCATAACTTCGCATTAAGTATTAAGGCAGATATTGAAGGTAAACCGGCTTCACCTGAAGCATTGGACTACCCCGGTATTACCGATGGCGTAAGAGGTATGGCATTTATTGAAAATGTGATCGCGTCGGGGAAATCAGAAATTAAATGGACTAAATTCAACGTATAAATTGATATGAAAACTATTAAAGGACCTGCAATTTTCTTAGCGCAATTTTTAGGTGATAAACCACCTTTTGATACCCTTGAGGATATTTGTAAATGGGCAAAAAGCCTGGGCTATAAAGGCGTGCAGATACCCTCATGGGCGGGCAGCTATTTCGACCTGCAAAAGGCGGCCGAAAGCAAAACTTACGCGGACGAAATAAAAGGTATGGTAAACAGCCATGGACTGGAAATTACCGAATTATCTACGCATTTGCAGGGGCAGCTGGTAGCCGTAAACCCGGCCTACGACTCGCTTTTTGACGGCTTTGCCCCAGCGGCTTACCAAAACAACCCTAAAGCCAGGCAGGAATGGGCTGTGCAGCAGTTAAAATACGCGGCAAAGGCATCGCGAAATTTGGGCCTTGATGCGCATGCTACCTTTAGCGGCGCTTTGCTATGGCAAACAGTTTACCCCTGGCCGCAGCGCCCTGCGGGGCTGGTTGAAACCGGCTTTACTGAGCTGGCCAAACGCTGGTTGCCCATATTAAATGTATTTGACGAGAACGGGGTTGATGTTTGTTACGAAATTCATCCCGGCGAGGACCTGCATGACGGCATTAGCTATGAAATGTTTTTAGAGAAGGTAAAAAATCATAAACGTGCCAATTTACTGTACGATCCATCGCATTTTGTATTGCAATGTTTGGATTACCTGGAGTATATAGACATTTACCACGAACGCATCAAAATGTTCCATGTTAAGGACGCCGAGTTTAACCCTACGGGCCGCCAGGGCGTGTATGGAGGCTATCAGAACTGGGTGGAGCGCGCGGGCCGTTTCCGTTCGTTAGGCGACGGGCAGGTTGATTTTAAAGGGATATTCAGCAAACTAACCCAATACAATTACACCGGCTGGGCCGTACTGGAGTGGGAGTGCGCCCTTAAACACCCGGAAGACGGTGCTAAAGAAGGGGCTGTGTTTATTAAGGATCATATCATCAGGGTAACAGAGAAGGCTTTTGATGATTTTGCAGGCACCGGGTCGGACGAGGCGTTTAACAAACGCATATTAGGGATTGATTAAAAATTAATACATTTATAAAACCAATTATAAACTTAAATCAAAAAACACAATGCAAATTAATCGTAAACAATTATTTGAGGCCAGTTGCTTAGCCTTATTAGTAACCGGGCTATCATTCGGTATAAGGGCAGGAATACTGAACAAGCTTGGGGTAGAGTTTGCCCTTGATAAGGCGCAGCTTGCAGCAATAACCGCAACCGCGTTTTGGGGGTTCCCGCTGGCTGTTGTTATCGGCGGCATGGTGGTCGACATCATCGGAATGAAAAGATTGCTGGTACTGGCCTTCATTTTTCACCTGGTTGGTATCGTGCTTACAATTTTCGCCGGTGGATACTGGACGCTATTTATATCCACCTTAATGGTGGGCCTGGCTAATGGTACTGTTGAGGCTGCCTGTAATCCGTTGGTTGCAGGGTTATATACTGACAACAAAGCCACCAAACTTAATCATTTTCACTTATGGTTCCCGGGCGGTATTGTAATAGGTAGTGTGGTTGTATACTTATTAAATATGATTGGATTAAGCTGGCAAATACAAGTTGGCGCTATGTTGATACCAACGGTTATATACGGCTTCCTGTTCTCGAAACTGGATTTCCCGGTTACCGAACGTGTAGCATCAGGAGTTAGCTACGGCGGCATGTATAAGGCTTTACTTAATCCTCTTTTTCTTTTTATGTTTATCTGTATGTTCGGTACAGCCATTACCGAGTTGTTTACCGGTCAATGGATCGATGTGCTGTTAAAGAATGTTTCATCCAGCCCGTTGTTATTATTAACCCTTGAAACCGGTGT
>CAISKH010000335.1 GCA_903885865.1 uncultured Mucilaginibacter sp. | reverse complement strand
ATTTATTGCAAAGCGGTTTTTAGTGATTAGCTTTTTATGGATGTATTAGCTTGATAATTAAAAATGACTTTCGGCTTTTATAGCTATTTTAAATACTTTTGCGCCCATATTGAATAATTTATGAAAGCTTTTATTTTCGACCTAAACGGCACCATGATCAACGATATGGAATATCATACGAAAGCATGGCAGCGTTTGCTGAATGATGAATTAGGCGGGTGCTTTACCTGGGACGAAATAAAACAACAGATGTACGGCAAAAATCCCGAAGTACTGGTGCGGATGTTTGGCCCCAACCGCTTTACCCTTGAAGAAATGAACAGCCTGTCTCTCGAAAAGGAAAGGCAATACCAACGTGAATTTTTACCGCATCTTAAGCTATCACCCGGCCTGGCCGAATTTTTAGAAAGCGCTTATCAAAAAAAAATACCCATGGCAATAGGCTCGGCAGCCATACCGTTTAATATTGATTTTGTGCTGGATAATTTAAACATAAGGCATTATTTTAAAACTATTGTGAGTGCCGATGATGTATTATTAAGCAAACCGCACCCGGAAACTTATTTAAAAGTTGCAGCGCAATTGCAGGTACCTCCTACGGATTGTATTATGTTTGAAGATGTACCCAAAGGCGCAGATGCCGCGGCCAACGCAGGTATGGAGGTAGTTGTAATTACCAGCACACATGAGCAGCGGGAGTTTGCGTATTTGCAAAATGTACTGCATTTTGCGGATGATTTTACCGGTGAGTTTTTTGATAACCTGGTAAAATGAGTATAAGTGCAGCAACCGATTGTAATAAATTGTACATTGAAACGTATACAGTACTATGAAGTTAAAAACGTTTACTCTCTTAGCCTGCTTATTATTACTAAGCGCCTGCACGCATGTTTATTCGCCGGCGCTTTATCACCAGGATATAGCCTATCAGCCCAAACCAACATCGTTTGATAAGGAAAACTCAGCCAGCTATATTTCTGCAGGGTTAAATACCTATACCAATACCAATTTAAACGACGCGGTTGTGAGTGGGCAGCTCAATTTAAGCCGGGGATTTGTTTTTGATAATTTTAACCTCGCTTACGGCGCTTTCGGGGTTGCCGGCGATTACCAGAACGGATCGGCCGACCAATCAAAACCAAATTATTTTAGCGATAAGTTTTTTGGTGCGCTTGGCGGCAGGGCATCGGCCAATTTTTATGTACATAATGACCGGGCCGACTTTCGGTTTATTGGCATAGAAGCAGCTTACAGCCACGAGTTTGGCGACTATGCCACCTACCGCCAAGTGCTGCAAAACCAGGGGGGCTATTATGTCGACCCGCGCACCAACCTGTTTACCATAGGCTTAGCTACCGAAGTAATATTTCATAACCGCGACAATACAGATTTTCAGCATGGCATACGCGGGTTTATAGGCACAACCGTTGGCCATAATAGCCTGGACGATACCTACTATACCGGTGAGACTGCCACGACAAGAATGTTCCGCAGCCTGTTCCCAAAAGCCAGTTACTTTATTAAATATAAAGACTATTTTGGCACCATAGAAGCCGGAAGCGCTATTTTTATAAGGGTGGGGTATAAGTTTTAGTGGTGAGTGGTGAGTTGGCAGTTATGAGTTGGCAGTTGGCACAGTAAAAAACGGCCATCATATCTATTCCATTTGGTACACGCTACTTATTACTGACTACTCGCCACTCACTACTCACCGGAGTATACGCTCTGCACCCTGTCGCGCAGGTTATAGCCTGATGCCATTACCTCGCCATAAGCACCTGTAGTGCGTATGGCTATCAGGTCACCGCGATAGGATGGGGGTAGCTCCACGTCTTTTCGGAAACAATCGGTGCTTTCGCATATAGGGCCTACTACATCGTAGTGAGTAGTCAGTAGTGAGTGGTGAGTGGTGAGTTCACTTTCGGACTTTCCGACTTTCGGACTTCCGGACTCACGACTCAAATTCTCTATTTCATGATAAGCCTGGTACAACATTGGGCGTATAAGTTCGGTCATGCCGGCATCGAGTACCAGGAAATTCTTTTTTTGCCCGTTTTTAACATACAATACCCGCGATATCAGCGAAGCGCTTTGTGCTACCAATGCGCGGCCCAGCTCAAAATGAACTTCCTGCCCCGGTTTTACGGTTAAAAAGTCGTTAAATACTTTAAAATAGCTTTCAAAATCGGCTATGTTGTTCGTATCGGGGTTATGATAATCAACCCCCAGGCCGCCGCCTGTATTTAATACTTTTACTTTAAAGCCATGATCTTCAAACCAGTCCTGCATTTCATTGATGCGGATACAAAGGCTTTTGTACACTTCCATATCAGTTATTTGCGAGCCGATATGAAAATGTATGCCTAAAAATTCAAGGCTGGCACAGGCCCGTAAAGCATCGGCAACTTCATGCAGTTGCCAAGTATTAATGCCGAATTTATTTTCGTCGAGCCCGGTGGTAATAAAATGATGGGTATGCGCGTCAACATTCGGGTTAATGCGGATAGCCACCTTAGCCGTTTTGTTTTTGGCTTTAGCCAGATCATTGATGATATGCAGTTCCTGAACAGACTCTACATTAAAGCAAAAAATGTCAGCATCCAGCGCGGCGTTAATTTCTTTATCTGATTTGCCTACGCCTGCAAAAACAACCTGTTGTTTGGCAAAACCATGTTCAAGGGCTGCTTTTACTTCGTTACCGCTCACACAATCGGCCCCAAAGCCGAACCCTTGTATCAT
>CAISKH010000334.1 GCA_903885865.1 uncultured Mucilaginibacter sp. | reverse complement strand
GTTTTGCCATTGGCATTCATCCAATCCATATTATCAAAAAAACAGGGCAGCCCGCCGCCCGTTGAAACAACAGAATTTTCGGGGTAAGCGGTTTCTTTCAATATTTTCGATTCCAGTTCGCGGAACGCTTCCTGCCCGTGCATCGTAAAGTATTCGGCTATGGTCATGCCGGCCTGTTCTTCCAGTAGCTGGTCAAGGTCAACAAAGGCATAATCAAGGTGGGCCGCCAGCTTGCGGCTCCAGGTTGTTTTGCCGCATCCCATAAAACCTATAAAAAATAACCTCATTGTAATTTAACTCTCGGGTCTATCCAAACATAAACAACATCTACCAGAATATTGATCACCACAAAAATAAAAGCGATAAACAATATGGAGCCCATCACCACCGGGAAATCCGACAGCTCCAAAGCGTTAACTGTGGTTTTACCCAGCCCGTTATAACCAAATACATATTCCACAAAAAATGAACCCGCCAGTAAAGAGGCAAACCAGCTGGCAATAGCGGTTATAACCGGGTTTAGCGCGTTTTTTAAGGCGTGGCGATAAATAATGGCATTATAGCTTAACCCTTTTGCTTTCGCAGTACGGATATAATCCTGCCCCAGCACATCAAGCATGGCATTGCGGGTAAGCTGCACAATAATAGCCAGCGGCCTAAAGCCCAGCGTAACTACAGGCAATATTAAATTTTTAAGGGTGAGCACCTCACCCCTGAACGGATCATAACTATATAAACTGCCTGACATATTAAGACCCGTGTACCTGCTTAATACAAAGCCAAATATCCACGCGATAATTATCCCTGCGAAAAATGAGGGAGCGGATATGCCTAAAGTAGAGAAAGCCAACGCCGAGCGGTCTATCCACGTATCCTTATGCACCGCGCTTAATATCCCTAAAAATACACCGATAATTATAGCGAACAGCATGGCAGTTGTGGCCAGTACCAGTGTATTGGGCACCACTTCGAGCAGCAGCGACGCTACATTTTTACTGGTTTGATACGAGCGCCGCAGGTAGGGCCATTTTAACGCAACCACTTTTTCCCGCGAAATGGCAAACAAGGGTATGTAATGATAGCGCAAACGTTCGGCCGGGGTATTTAGGTGGATGCCGATAGCCGAAAGGTCATTTATGTAATAGGCAAATTGTACAGGGATGGGTTTATCTAAACCAAACTCTTTACGCACGGCCTGTAACGATTGCACATCGGCACGCTGCCCCTGGGTCATGCGGGCGGGATCGACCGGCAATATATTGAACAGGAAAAACACCACCACCACAATGCCGAGCATTACTGCAGAGCCATAAATAAACTTGCGGATGAGGTAGCGTATCATTGCCGAAAATATTGTTTTACCAGGTGGTCATAATCAGGTACGGTGTGGTAATGCCATTTATTAATAATGGTTCCGTTTTTAAGTAAAATAACCCCGGGGTTTGAACGTACCATTGATTTTAACGGAACTTCATCGGCATAAAACAGCTCGCTTATTAAATGGTATTGTTTGGCAAAAGCTGTAGCATCGGTAGCCGAGGCCGAGGTGAGTAATATAGTACGCGTGTTAAAATTTTGCGTTAAGTTAGCCGCCAACGCGTTAAGGCGGTTAATAGCGGGCGCGTCTGTTTTTTTCAAGTCATAAGCTACAATTATCAAACTATAAAACGGGTTTGATAACAACTCCTGTGTATAATCGGTACGTTGAGCATCTTGTATAGCCAGGCCAATGATCTTGGGGCTAAACCCTTTTTTAACCAGGCGGCTATCGGGGTTGCCAACCACTACCCAGTTATTATCTTTCCAGATACCTGTTTTAAGGTATTCTTTATCGGTCATTGTTTTGGTTTCACCGGTCTTTTTATTTTTAAGGTTATAGGTTATTTCAAATTCATCGGGTATGGCACCCGGAGGGGTTTTCATTTCCTCTGGAATATTCGCGCCGACTTTGTAGGGCAAGAAATCAACTACCGGTAAAAAATTATAGGTAAATAACCCAAAGCCGATAGATAGCACGATAGAAATAATGAATAACCGTTCCCCGATTTTTGAACTGAACAGCGGGTTTATTTTACCCTTGTTTATAAACAGCACCACAATAAGCAATAGCAATACCAGGTCCTTGCTGAACGATTGCCATGGTGTTAACGGTATGGCATCGCCAAAGCAGCCACACGTTTGTACCACCTTAAAAAAAGCCGAATAAAAAGTTAAAAACGCAAAGAAAATAATGATAAGTAATAGGCCCCAGGCTACCTGTTTGGCACGAACGCCTATCAGCAGGGCAAAACCTAGTATCATTTCTAAGGCACATAATAAGATGGATATGCTGAGTGCCAAATTATTTAAAAAGGTAATATGGAAAACCTCGAAATATTCTTCGAGTTTATAGGAAAACCCCAGCGGGTCATTAGCTTTTATGAGGCCCGAGAAAATAAACAGCAAGCCTACACCAATTCTGCAGAACCATAAAAACCCGTTTTTCATTTTACCCCCAATTTTATCAAAGCGAATACTGAGTAGTTAAGTATATCCTGGTAATTCGCCTTTATTCCTTCCGATGCCAGTGTAAGGCCCTTGTTGTCCTCTATCTGCTTTACGCGCAGCAATTTCATTAATATCAGATCTGTTAATGAGCTTATACGCATATCGCGCCAGGCCTCGCCATAATCATGGTTTTTGGCAAACATTAATTCTTTGGTTTCATGCACCTTTTCATCAAACAAACGGCTTACATGATCGGGCTGTAATTCAACAGGCGTATCCTCGTCACACTCCAGCTGCATCATGGCGATAACGCAATAGTTCACTATACCAACGTATTCGCCGGTAATATCTTCATCAACTTTTGCTATCTTCTTTTCCTCGAGCGTACGAACGCGCTGCGCCTTAATAAATATCTGGTCGGTTATTGATTCGGGGCGAAGCACGCGCCAGGCTGTACCATAGTCGTGCGTTTTTTTCATAAAAAGCCCCTTGCAAATATTAATTACGGCTTCGTATTCGGCTGGTGTATTCAAACTAAAAAAGTTATTAAGTTATTAAGTTACCTGTGTTATTATTCGTGAGGCTTAAGCGCGGGTGCAAGGCAAACTAACGCGTCGTTTATCCTTTGTTGCGCCCCAGGGAGAGGTTTCGAGCTGGCCAAATTTAAAATTTAAAGATATAAAGTAACTTTACAACAGTAAAACTTTAAAACGTTATAACAAAAACAGTGGCTAAAGATACATTTTTTCATAAAAAGGCAACGCTAAATGCTGGGGGTAAACTTATTGACCTGGGCAAACCTAAAGTAATGGGTATAATTAACCTTACGCCCGATTCTTTTTATGCCGGAAGCCGAAAGCCAGGCATTGCCGATGCTTTACAGCAAGCTGAAAAAATGTTGACGGAGGGCGCTACGTTTTTAGATTTGGGCGCCTACTCCTCGCGCCCCGGCGCGGATGATATTTCTGTGCAGGAAGAAATGGATAGATTGTT
>CAISKH010000333.1 GCA_903885865.1 uncultured Mucilaginibacter sp. | reverse complement strand
CCCAGCCAGCCTAATTATCTGGCTTTATTTTCGGGCAGCGTGCAACATACCATAGGCGATGAATGCCTGGAAGCTTTAACGCCTTATACCACACCCAACCTTGGCGCTGCGTTGATAAAACACGGTTTTACTTTTAAGGGCTATGCGCAAACCATGCCCACGGTTGGGTATTTGCCCTGCTATTATAAAACAAACCCTGTAACCCAGGCTTATTTATACGCACGCAAACACGCGCCATGGGTAAACTGGCTGGGCGACAAGGCGAACGGTATATCGCCATCTTTAAGTTTACCCATGGAACAGTTCCCGGCTGATTTTACCAAATTACCTACGGTTGCCTTTGTTGTTCCGGATATGGATTATGATATGCACAATGTAACCGGTCCCGGCGATGTGACGGCTATTATCAAAGGGGATAAGTGGCTGAAGGATAATTTAGATGCTTATGCCCAATGGGCAAAAAAACATAACAGTTTGTTAATAGTTACCTTTGATGAGGACGATTACTCGAGCATGAACCGCATCCCAACCATTTTTTTGGGCGCCGGGGTTAAACCGGGCAAATACAATGAGCATATTGATCATTATAATATACTGCATACCCTGGAAGCTATATATAACCTGCCTGTTACAGATACTACTAAAGAAGCCGTAATAACCGATGTATGGGCTAAATAAAGAGTGCACCCTTTGTTAATTAAAGCCATTTTTTTATAACATTCCGGCCAGTATTGCGTTAAACTATAAGCCATCTATCGATTCAGCTTATGATATTATTTGCTTATGCAGGCAATATGAATGTGGAGAAGTTTGCCAAAACTGCACCGTCGGCAAAAAAGATAGCTGTTGCCAAATTACCCGGTTATAATTTTGTTTTTAATGGTATGGGCGATGATGATTCGGCAAAAGCTAATGTGGAAAGGTCGTTTGACACGGATGCTATGGTATGGGGTGTTTTGATCGGGTTGGAGGATGAGGAAAGGTCGAATTTTTATGACCCTACCTGGAGCACAGGCCTGAAACTGGAGCCGGCCATTTGCATTGACGGCAGGGACAATATTTACCATGCTGAAGTATTTGTAGCGCAGCCACACGCGGTAAGTATTCACCTGCTGCCTTACGACTGGTATCACCATAAAATACTCAACCTGGCCAAACAGGCCGAATTGCCCGAACAATATATAGCACAGTTAGCTATTATGCCCTATAAAGTTGACCCCGATGAAATCCGCAGGCAAAGAAAACTGGATCACTGATTGAACAAATGAGGCTGATTTTTATGATTTTTTTGTAATCACGCTAATCAATTTAATCACCCCCTTTAATCAGCCAAATCCGTTTAATTAGTTTAATCTGCGATTCAGACCATTTTACTATCAGCCAGTACATTGTTCATGGCACGTACGGCATCGGCGCTTTTATTGAAAGCAGCCTGTTCGTCGCCGGTTAATTTAAAATCAACTATCTTTTCCCAGCCGCCTTTTCCTAAAATTACAGGCACCACTAAGGAAATATCTTTTTGCCCGTACTCGCCATCCAAAGCCACCCCGCATGAAAGTAGCTTTTTCTGGTCGCGTACAATCGCTTCTACCATAAAAGCTGTTCCCGCCCCCGGGGCGTACCAGGCCGATGTGCCTATTAAGCCGGTTAAAGTAGCGCCACCTACCATAGTTGCTTTAACCACTTTCTCTTGTTGTTCGGCACTTAAAAACTGGGTAACTGGTATGCTGTTCCAGGTAGCATGGTTTATTAACGGGATCATGGTGGTATCGCCGTGGCCGCCTATCACTACCGCGTTAAGATCGGCAGGTGAGCAACCCAGTTCCTGGCTCAAATAATACTTAAACCTTGCTGAATCCAACGCGCCGCCCATACCTATAATACGGTTTTTGGGAAGGCCCGATGTTTTCAAAGTAAGATAATTCATCGTATCCATCGGGTTTGACACCACGATAATAATGGTATTGGGCGAATATTTTAAAATGCTTTCGGTAACACTTTTTACAATGTTGGCATTGGTGCCTATTAACTCCTCACGCGTCATGCCCGGTTTGCGGGGCAGGCCCGAAGTAATAATTACCACTTCCGAGCCGGCAGTTGCGGCATAATCGTTGGTAACGCCTTTTATTTTGGTATCAAATTCTAAAAGGGCGGAGGTCTGCATCATATCAATAGCCTTGCCCTCGGCAAACCCCTCGCGGATGTCTAATAATATAAGTTCTTCGGCCAGTTCTTTCCTGGCGATATTATCGGCACAGGTAGCGCCAACAGCTCCGGCGCCAACAACAGTTATCTTCATAGTGTTTTTATTTATAATATGGAATTAAATTGCGTGCAATTTTAAGAAAAATTTATAAAACAGCTTAAAATGAATGGAGTTTATATTCAATCTTAATTGCTGTAGTTTTTTTGCATTTGTAATATTAATTATATATTGAGCCGATGGTTTTAAAGTAAACGGTTAAAAGAAT
>CAISKH010000332.1 GCA_903885865.1 uncultured Mucilaginibacter sp. | reverse complement strand
TTGTATTTTAAAATCCCGCAGGATCCTATTTTTTTAACCTTTTGCCTCGTTTCCGAAGCGGCTGCAAAGATGCGAATAAATCACTATACAAGTCAAGTATTATTTTTACTTTTTTTTGTGGTTGTTTATTAGTCGCAAATTTCAAAAAACAACCGCCTTTTTTGATTAGGCGGGTTGCAAATGTAAGGATAATCCGGCGCCTTGCCAAAAGAAATTTATAAAAAATCTAATCAACAGCTAACCCACTGTAAACTAACCGCTATCAAGCCATCGCCCATTAAAAATTAATTGCAATTATTGAATTTGTATATTTGAAATTAAATGGAGAACCATCAATTTCCGGCTAATTTCCTGGAATCATTAATTACTGAACAAGGTTTTGATAGCGTAAATTTTACAAAAGCGCATCGATTTGCGGAGCCGCCAACATCAATAAGAGCAAACCCTTTTAAAAAAACCGCGCTAAAAACGGATGGACAGGTGCCCTGGTGTAGCGAGGGCTATTATCTTGATACCCGGCCATCCTTTACGTTCGACCCGCTTTTTCATGCCGGTTGTTATTATGTGCAGGAAGCGTCGTCTATGTTTATCGCCCATATTGTTAAACATATTAAGCGTGCGGAGCCGGTGAAAATACTGGATCTATGTGCCGCGCCGGGCGGTAAAAGCACGTTACTTAATTCAGAAATGACGTCTGATGACCTGCTGGTGGCTAATGAAATTATTAAAACACGCGTACCTGTTTTAGCCGATAACCTAAGCCGGTGGGGCACGGCAAACACTATTGTTACCAATAACGACCCGAAAGACTTTACCTGCCTAACCGACTTTTTTGATGTTATTTTAGTTGACGCGCCTTGCTCCGGGTCGGGGATGTTCAGGAAGGACCCGGCGGCGATGAACGAATGGAGTGAAGCTAATGTGAACCTTTGCCACCGGCGGCAGGAGCGTATACTGGCCGATATTTACCCGGCGCTAAAAGAAGACGGATACCTTATATATAGTACATGCTCGTATTCGCGCCAGGAAAATGAGGCTATACTGGACTGGCTATGCACGGAATTCGCGTTGGAAACCGTGCGTATATCTATTAATAACGAATGGGGAATTGTTGAAACACAATCAACAAACAAAAAAGCATGGGGTTATCGTTTTTATTCCGGCAAGGTTAGGGGCGAGGGTTTGTTTGCGGCTTGTTTGAAAAAGAAAGAAAGCAGCGGCAACCTGCTATCCTTTAAAAATAATAACAACCAGAAATTGGCTTCGGCCGAATTTGAATTGGTGAAGGGTTATATTAACAACCCGGCCGCTTATTATTTTTTTAAGGTGAATGATGACTGGCTGGCCATAAACCATCAGCATAAAGAAAGCATGAATTTATTGCAGCACCACTTATACCTTAAAAAATCGGGGGTGCGTATAGGCAAGCTTGCGGGCAGGGACCTGGTACCTGATCATGAACTGGCTTTAAGCATTATGGTTAATAAAGATGCCGTGCTGCAAACCGAACTGGACCACGACCAGGCCATACAATATTTAAGGCGGGATAATTTGATGATTGATACGACTGAAAAAGGCTGGAGTTTAATGACCTATAAAGGCCAGGTTTTAGGATGGGCGAAGTTATTGCCGGACAGGATAAATAATTATTACCCGAAAGAGTTAAGGATATTGGCCCCCCAACCTCCTAAAGGGGAAGTTTAATGAAACAACATTCCTCTCACCTCCCTCCGGCACTCTACAAATGAAAGGTCGGATAGCTGTAGTTATCGTTACAAAAGTTATTTAAAAACAAAAAACGCAAATATAGGTCTCTACATAACCCTGCGATGCTATGCCGGCGGTTTTTATGCGTGTACGTTCTATATTATCTATTTCTTGTTTATTAATGCTATCATGCGGCCCGAAGAAACCCGCCGCTATTGATGTAGTGAACGATGCTGCCGGGCGCGAAACGGTTATACTTGCCCCAACCGACGGCACGCCCGCCATGAATACTATTCATACCGGGAAAACAACGCCGCAGCAACTGATCGGTTTTGCGCGCACTGCTATAGGCATCCCTTATAAATATGCTTCGTTCGACCCGGAAAAGGGTTTTGATTGCTCGGGTTTTATCACTTATGTTTTTAATCATTTCGGCATAGCCGTACCGCGATCTTCGGTGGATTTTACCGATGTTACCCACGAGGTCCCACTTCAAAGCGCACAGGCGGGCGACCTGATACTTTTTACAGGTACTGATAGCCGCACCTGCGTAGTTGGGCACATGGGCATTGTGGTAACGGGTAAAGGAGAGCCACTGCAGTTCATCCATTCTACTTCAGGCAGGGCCAACGGTGTAACTATATCGCCGTTAAATTCGGGTTATATGGAGCGGTTTGTAAAGATTGTGCGGATATTCCCTCAAAATGAGAAAAAATAAGAGACGCAATGCATTGCGTCTCTACAATAATTATCCATTATCGTTCCTCCGCCTAAAGGCGGAGGTTAGCGGGTTTAATATTGCCCTATGCTCAATAACGTCAGCGTACAGGCATTCTCCGTTTCA
>CAISKH010000331.1 GCA_903885865.1 uncultured Mucilaginibacter sp. | reverse complement strand
GGGCGATGCTTTTGATCCGGCGCACCCTTCTAATCATTCACCCAATAATACCGGCATGATAGATTTGCCCCCCGCCGTTCCGGCGCTGGTATGGGAAGGTAAAACCCTCACCAAAGAGTTCCCGCTGCTGGAAAGCGGCGCGGACGCTGCAGTGGGCGGCCCCCTGTATCACCGTGCCGATTTTACCAACCCTAAACGCCCTTTCCCTGATTATTATGAAGGAAAATGGTTCGTTACCGATTGGGTGCGTGGGTGGATAAACGTAGTAAGCCTGAATGATGACGGAAGCTATAAAAGCATGGAACGCTTTCTGCCCGATCAGCCAAAGCTGCGGGGGCCGATAGATATGAAATTTGGTCCCGAAGGCGACCTCTATGTGCTGGAATACGGCAACGGCTATTTTAAAGATAACCCCGAGGCTGAACTGATACGTATAGAATATAATGGTGGCAACCGCAAACCCCAGGTACAGGCATCGGCCGACAAAATAGCCGGGGCCGTTCCTTTAAAGGTAACCCTCTCATCAGCCGGCACAAAGGACTACGACGAAGGTGATGTATTAACCTATGAGTGGAAAATAACTAAAAACGGCGCCCCGTATAAAATAGTTAAACAACCCGATGCTCCGGTTACATTTAAAACCCCTGGCGTATATAAGGCCTTATTAACTGTTACCGATTCAAAGGGAGCAAAAAACAGTAAATCGGTTGAGATAAAGGCCGGAAATGAGCCGCCTGTTGTTAAATTTAATATAACCGCAGGTAATTCAAGTTTCTTTTTCCCCGGTAAAAGTATTGAATACAGCGTTAGCGTGGCCGATAAAGAGGACGGCAGCCTGGCTAGTAAGCGTATACTGCCTTCGCGGGTATCTATCAGCGCCAATTATCTTTCAGAAGGATATAATATGACCGCTATAGCTTCCAAACAGGGTAGTGTGGATGCGTCGGCAGAATACGCGGGCGCAATTGGATTGATCAGCAAAATGGATTGTAAATCATGCCATTCTGTTACCGAAAAAGTAATAGGGCCCGCATTTATTCAGGTGGCACAAAAATACAAAGGCGACCCTGCCGCGCCCGCACGGTTACTCAAAAAGATCATATCGGGTGGTGCAGGTGTTTGGGGAGATGCGATTATGGCCCCGCATCCCACTCTTGCCGATGCTGATGGCAAAGCCATTGTTAAATATATTTTAAGCCTGGCTTACCCACCGCGCCAGGCTAAGTCGCTTCCTGTTAATGGAAACTATACCACTATTGTACCCGAAGGTGAAAATACTGATGGCAGCTTTATTTTACGTGCTGCATATAAAGACAGGGGCTCCAAATATGCCGCCGCGCAAACCGGCGAAAGTATTGTTGTTTTGCACGCGCCGCTGGTACCGGCCTCAAAAGCCGGCGAAATGAAAGATATCAGTTTCAACCTGGACAGTACTACAGCCTCGGTAAAGGCGCCGGGAGCCTGGCTGAAATTTAACAAAATTGACCTTACCAGCATTAAAGAAATAAGTATTGCCGGCGGTGGCGGCGGAAGGCGGGGCACAGTAGCCACTGGGACAATTGAGGTACATGCCGACTCGCCACAGGGCAAATTGATTGGCGCTTTTACAGGAAATTATACGCCACAAGGCATAAAGATCAGTGTTCCGGATAATTCGGGCATTGCCGATCTGTATTTTGTTTTTAACGGGTCGCCATTACGCTTAAGCGGAATTAACTTTAGCACTGGAAATTAGAATATAAAACTTATTAAACATAAATGATCCATGGAAAAACGTCGTGATTTTTTAAAAAAAATGGGAGCTTTGGCTGTAACTTCAGCGCTGTTACCCTCTTTTGCTTTCGCACCAAAAAAAGTAAAAAATATAGGTATTCAGTTGTATACTTTCCGTAAGGAAATGATGGTTGACCCCAAAGGGACCCTAAAAATAATTGCTGACCTTGGAATTAAGCAGGTTGAATCGGCCTCAAGCAATTTGGGCCTGTTTTATGGCTTAAAGCCTGCCGAAATGAAACAAACCTGTAACGACCTGGGTATGACCCTGCGCAGCGGACATACCTCCATTGACAGTAAATGGCAGGACACAATAGCGCAGGCTGCAGAATCGGGACAGGAATATCTCATCTGCTCTACGTTGCCTTACCAGGGACAAACTACTACTAACTATCAAAAAATAGCCGAGCGGTTTAATAAGGCCGGCGAAGAATGTAAGGCTGCAAATATTAAATTCGGCTTTCATAATCATAATGCCGAATTTCAGCAGGATAAGGACACAGGCGATGTACTATATGATGTACTGCTGAGAAACACCGACCCCAAACTGGTACACATGGAGATGGACCTGGGCTGGGTACTGGCAGCAGGAAAGGACCCGTTTGAATATTTTAAAAATTATGGCGCCCGTTTCCCGCTATGGCATTTAAAAGATATGAAGGGGAGGCGCAGTACCGAATTTGGCAACGGCACATTGGACATTGTGGGCCTGCTTAAACACAGCAAAGATGCCGGTATGAAATATTTCTTTATTGAGCAGGAAGAATACCCTGTTTCTGCCCTGGATAGCATGAAGATCAATATGGCTTATATGGAAAAGGTCGATTATTAAGCACCGCAAAACCAAATGTATTTATTGAGCCTGTGCTGATGTTTTTGGTACAGGCTCAGTTTGTTTTTTAGCCGGATATAAAGGCTGCAAGGCATGTGCCGCCGGGCTACGTAAATACCTTCTGTAGTTAGTTCTTATTGATAATATAAATTCGTATTCGCTGGAGTTGGCCACCAGGTAGTACCCCGGCCTATACTTTAACATAAAATCGGCTAGCCGCTTGTCTTTTAACCCTGTTACCCGGGCCACCAGTGTTTTATTAAAGCGATAATCTATAACATCTTGCTTATAATCGTTGTCTATGGTCTCGCGCAAATGCGCGGCGTTACGACCACTGCGGCTCAACGAGTTCCATATAGCGTCAATACCCAGGCCTGCCCCGCCGCCGGGCGAAAGTGTTAAAAAATCTTTGTCTGCCAATGGGCCGTATGCTTTGCTAAAATCGCGCCGTTTTGCCATGAGCCTTTTTAGCGGATCCTGCAGGGTATCAAAAATTGAAACTTCTTTAAGTTGAATTGCCTTCCGTTGCAAAAAAATGCCAAGGGGTATATAGTCCAGTACTTTTACAGTGTCGGCAAAATGCTCAGGCTGTGTAAAGATCAGCTTGTCTCCGGGTTTCGCGGCAATGCTAAATACACCGTTCAGGTTATCGTAAACAGATAGCCCGGTAGATAAGTTCAACACATTAACTCTTGATAACCTGTCTTTGCTCTGCGTATCGAATACAATACCCGCTACCGATGTTTCCTGAGCAAACACTTTTACAGTGAACAAACAAAATATAAGCAGTATTAACGGTTTCATTAAAAAGCCAAAACTAAACGTTTACGTACGTTGCGCACACTATTTAACAATAATTAACAGGGTTTATTTAGCAATGATCAGTTTCTGGCCGATCTTGATGCTATTGTCGGCCATGTTATTTAATGATTTAAGTTCATCAACGGTCAATCCAAAACGTTTAGAAACGTTGTATAGTGTATCGCCTTGCTTAATGGTATATAATTTATTGGTTGGCGTATTTTCGACCAGTGAGTCTTTTATGGCTTTGCCAATATTTTGATTGATCTGGGTAAGCACCCTATCCTCCCGTTTAATTTTTTGTATTTCACCTTCTGGGCGGTCATACTGATCAAGATTGTATTTTTGTATTATACTGATGATCAGTTGCGGATATTTTGGGTTGGTTGCATAACCGGCTTGTTTTAAACCATTGGCCCAGCCCTGGTAATCGTTCTTATCCAGCTCAAATAGTGGCGCGTAGCGTTTTCTTTTTAAAAATTCGGAGTGGTCGCGGTAGGAGTCTTCCGGCTTATCGTAAACGCGGAAACAGTCGTTTACGTTATCATCATCTTTATAATAGCTTTTTCCCTTCCAGTCGCTGGTACATTTAATGCCAAAATGGTTATTGGCTATCTTTGCCAGGTCGCCGTTGCCGTTGCCCGATTCAAACAAACCCTGCGCTAAGGTGATACTCGCCGGGATTCCGTAGGTATTCATTTCCTGTATCGCAATTGTTTTAAAACGGTCAATATAACTGGCTGCAGTAAAAGGCACATAGTTCGCAATTGCCTCTTTATTGGCTTTTTGTATAACAGTGTTATTTTTGTGTGCTTCCTTATTAGTAACGTTCGCGGTTATTACTTTTTTATGGACAGAACAAGCGCTTAAAAAAACAACGGCTATAAATAAAAATACTATAGTTCGCTGTTTCGCTAAATGGGTGTGTTTGGCAAAGATCATTGTGCCAAAATAGGTTTTATTACTGTAATAATTATTTTTGATTTTCTGTTATTTGCGGTTTGTCATCGGGTTGTTCATCCAGCATGTTTAACTGGTATTTATGAATAATGGCCAATACCTGCGCGCCCCATTTCTTACTGCCTGCATACCCTCCGTGCTGAATACCTTTTACCCATTTTTCATAATCCTGCGTGGTAAGGGTTTCTAATAAGTAGCTGAATTGCTGCCGCTGGGTAATAATGCGGGCAAAATCATCGAAAGAATCTAGTACCGAATCGTATTTTTTATAAGCCGAATGTACTTTCTTGTTGTGTTTGTAAAATACGGCGCCACCGCCGCCTTTTACCCCAAACTGGTTGTTCAGTTTTTGGGCTATGTTGCTGTTTCCGCAACCCGATTCATGCATGGCCACCCCTAAAATTATGCTTGCGGGTATTCCGGTCTCGTGCATGATAGCGATGGCATTATCCTTAAATTTTTCGATGTACGATAGTGAAGTGTTTTTTTGGGCGAAACCCGCAAAACAGAATAACAGCAGCACAATAATCAGTAAGGCTTTCTTCATAATTATTTTTTTTGGATGAGCAGCAGGCCGTCGCGCACAGGTAAAATTAGTTTTTCAACCCTTGTGTCAGCAGCTACCTGGTCATTTAGCTTGCGAATGTTTACGGTATCGGCGTCCTTTTCGTTGCCATATACTTTCCCTTTCCACAAAACATTATCAATTATTATTAATCCTCCGGATCTTACTTTTTCAAATATTAACTGAAAGTAAAGATAATTATTCTTTTTATCTGCATCAATAAATACTATATCGATGTTTTTTTCGTCTAAACCGGCTATAACTTGCTCTGCTTCACCAAAATGCAGTTTTATTTTTTTTTCAACATTTGATGCGGCAAAGTTCGCTTTAAGCATTTCTTCCAGCTCGCGGTTAACTTCAATGGTGTGGATGATGCCATCGCCGGTCAACCCTTCGGCCAGGCAAATGGTGGCGTAACCGGTAAACGTGCCTATTTCCAAAATCCGTTCGGGCCGCATCATTTTGCTGAGCATGCTCAGTACCCGGCCCTGATAATGGCCGCTTAGCATATTGGGCTTTAATACCTTTAAATACGTTTCCCGGTTAATGGTTTGCAGCGCCGGCGGTTCGGGCTCGCAATGGTTATCTAAGTAGGTTTGTAAAGCGCCGTCAAGGATTTCCATTCGGCAAAGATAAGGAATTTGAAATTAATGGGTTTCCGGGCGATTTTGGCTTTATTTTTTTAGCTTATTCTTTTTAGTCCCTTCTATCCTTTTTATACTTTCTTCCATTGGTAAATCTTCGGGCATAGTTCCCCCTAATTCTTTTATTGTTTGTCTAACTTTTTTGCCGACTTCCAGATGGGCTTGATTCGCCTTTTGTTTCCCTTTTATCTTTTCACGTCTTAATTTTTCTTCGGTTTGAGTAGCGCGGAATAAATTGGCTGCTAATTCCGTACTTCCCATATGATCTAATATATTCTGGCTTTTTTTTAACCCTTTTTTTGCCTGAATTTCTTTTGCCCCCAAACCATTGTATAAGCCCATGTATCCGTGGTTTTGAAAAACCGCATATTCCCACGGTTGAATTACTCCGGCATCTTTTGCAGCATCCGCTAAATGCTTATTATGCTCAGCCATTTCTTTTCTCAAAAACATTCGCTTTTCATCTTCGTCATTTAATTGTTCAAATGCTTGTTCTAACAATTCCTGTTTTCGAGCCTGCACCGCAAAGTATGTTTGTCCAAGCGCTACTACTTCTTTTGAAGGATCTGCGTTTTGAATTATTAAATAGCAAGCGTATCTGGATAGTTGTAAATCCCCAACATCCCGGCTTGCTCCCGAGCCTATTTTTACCATTTTCTCCACCCGGGGAAAATGGTTGTCCGGGTCTTGACCGGAATTTTTACAGGCCTCTTTAGCTTTGTCGATTACATTAAGAAATTTTTCCCATTTAATATATTCCAGCACCTTAAACAGCTCTCTTGCGCTCCAATACTCTTGGCCGATATCATTAATATGTTTTATCTCTTCGAATTGATTTTGGGCTGTCATAATTCCTCTTTTTAATGGACTCCAATATACTAAAAATTACTCTTTTCCATCCATGACTGTAGCAAAATAGTCGCCGAAATAGTATCAACTCGTTCCTTGTTTTGCCTGTCCATTTTCTTTAATCCGCTTTGCAATATTGCTGCCGATGCCATCTTAGAAGTAAACCGTTCATCCAGCATTTCAACAGGAATATCGGGAAAAGTTTTTTTAAGCAAATTAACAAAACCCTTAACATGAGGGGCCGATTGTGAGGGCGTATTATCCATCTGTTTAGGTTCGCCAACAATAAAACGTTCAACGGGCTCGGTTTGCAGGTATTTTTTTAAAAAATCAATGATTTTATTGGGATGTATGGTATCCAGCCCTGTCGCGATGATCTGCAATGGGTCGGTAACCGCTATGCCTATGCGTTTGGTACCGTAATCGAAGGCCATGATTCTCATGATAGATGTGAGATATGAGATGTGAGATATGAGATCGGGTTGGTCATTTAGCAAATGTATGCGGCAAAGTGACTTACCCGTCCAATTTATGTAAAAAATATTTCTGTCTCACGTCTCAAATCTCAATTCTCACATCTAATTATTAACTTGCACCAATGCAGTTTAAACAAATAGTTGGGCAAGCCGCCGTGAAGCAACGGCTCATTAATTCGGTAAAAGAGAATCGGGTTAGTCATGCGCAATTGTTTTTGGGGCCCGAGGGTTCGGGCAGCCTGGCTTTGGCGGTTGCCTATGCGCAGTATTTATCGTGTTTGGATAAACAGCCCGATGATTCATGCGGCGAATGTTCCTCATGCCGCAAATACCAAAAACTGGTGCACCCCGACCTGCATTTTACCTACCCAACGTTTGGCCTCCCCAAAGAAACATCGATCGACTTTATCGAAAACTGGCGGCAGGCTTTTTTAGAAAATAATTATTTAAGCCTTGATATATGGCGCAGCTATTTGGATGCCGGGAACAAACAGGCCAATATTAATATTGCTGATTGTCACCAGATCATAAAAAGATTAAGCCTGAAACCATTTGAATCTACATATAAGGTTTTGATACTTTGGTTGCCCGAGTTTTTGGATAAGCAGGGCAATTCGCTGCTTAAAATTATTGAGGAGCCGCAACCCAATACCTTGTTTTTATTGGTGGCCCAAAACCAGGACCAGATATTAAGCACCATACTTTCGCGCACGCAATTAATAAAAATACCGGCATTGGGTTATGATGATATAAAAGAACATTTAATAAACCATTATCACCAAACCGAACATGCCGCGGCCGAAATTGCGTATTTAAGCAACGGTAACTTAACTGATGCCCTTGTTATGCTGCAGCAGGAAAATAATGGCTACCATCCGCTATTTGTGCAGTGGCTGCGCCTTTGTGTTGCCAATAAGGTGATTGAATTGGTGGGCTTTGTTGAGCAGTTAGCCAAAATGGGCCGCGAAAACCAAAAAAATTTTTTACGTTATGGTATCAGCTTTATACGGGAGTGCTGCCTGCTAATGGCCGGGGCCGGCGAACTGGTGCACCTGCCGGCTGCTGAACTGGAAATAGCACAAAAAATGACCAATGTAATGACCGTTTCAATGAACCAGGCCATTATTGCCGAGCTGGAAAAGGCGCATTATCATGTAGAAAGAAATGCAAACCCTAAAATTTTATTTTTAGATGTATCTTTACAGCTGATCAATTATTTTAAATTTAAATCAAGCCCGCAAGGGAATCAATATATATCGAATTAATTATGGGATGTGGAAGTTGCTCAACCGGGGGCGGATGCTCACCGGCGGGCTGCAAAAGTAATGGCTCATGCCTCACAAACGGATGCAGCAAATTAGATGTTTACGACTGGCTGTCGCATATGGATATGCCGGTAAATTATAAGCCTTTTTCAATTGTAGAAATAAAATTTAAAGGTTCACGCAAAGAGTTTTATTTAAACAACGATAATATTTACCTGGAAAATGGCGAACTGGTAGTGGTTGAAGCGGCTACCGGCGGCTATGATATTGGCCATGTATCTATAACCGGCGAGCTGGTGAGGATGCAAATGGTGAAACGCCGCGTTAAAGAAGAAGATGTATTAAAAAAGATATACCGCAAGGCAACACCTGCCGATGTGGATAAATGGAAAGCTGCAAAAGATATGGAATGGGAAACCATGCATAGCGCGCGCAAACTGGCGCTTAACTTGAACCTTTCGATGAAACTGAGCGACGTTGATTACCAGGCCGATAAAACCAAAGCTACTTTTTACTACACTGCCGAGGGGCGGGTTGATTTTCGTGAGCTGATCAAGAAAATGGCCGAGACTTTCCGTATCCGCATCGAGATGCGCCAGATAGGCATGAGGCAGGAAGCGAGCCGGCTGGGCGGTATTGGCTCGTGCGGGCGCGAATTATGCTGCTCAACCTGGTTAACTGATTTTAAAACCGTATCTACCTCCGCAGCGCGATATCAAAACCTTTCGCTCAATACATTAAAGCTTGCCGGCCAGTGCGGTAAATTAAAGTGTTGCTTAAATTATGAGCTGGATACTTATATGGACGCGCTGAAGCATATCCCGGATAATGTAAATTATTTGAAAACGCTGAAAGGCGATGCCCGCCTCCAAAAAACAGACATATTTAAAAAGATGATGTGGTTTAGCTATCCGCGCGAAGAATCATGGATAGCCGTGCCTATAAACCGGGTTAAAGAAATACAGCAGCTAAACCGCGATGGCGTATTACCCGACGATCTGCTGGTATTTGTTGAAACCGAAAACGAGCCTGAAAAATCCTTTGATTACGAAAATGTTGTTGGGCAGGATAGTTTAACCCGCCTGGATGACCGCAGCCGTAACAAAAAGAAAAACAAGAACCGTAGTAAAAACAAGCCGAATAACCCGGGCGGCAACGGCCAGCCGCGCCCTGTAAGTACAGCCGGGCCGGAGAAACCGCAGGGGCCAAAGCCCGAACGCAACAGGCAAAACCGGGGCAGAAATTTTAGGCCGAACAGGAACAATCGGCCGGGAGGCTCTGATAGCAACCCGAACAAGGGCGAACAGCCAAAACAGTAAACGATGAAAAAGGCTTTAGTTTTTTTATCCGCAGCCGCGCTATTTTTTATCCTTGCATCATTGGTAGGTTGTGCAGATAACAATGCTGTTATTGATCAGAATACCGAGATCGTTAACAATAATTGGGGCTATGCCAATAAAATAAAATACGCGGTTACCATTGCTGATGAACAAATTCCGTATAACATCTACCTGAACCTGCGGGTAACCGGCGATTATAAATACTCGAATATATTTGTTTTAATATACCAGACTGGCCCTGATAAAAAAACGGCAGCAACCCGGTATGAATTCAAGTTGGCCAATCCCGATGGCGAATGGCTGGGGCAGGGATCAGGTAATTTATATAGCTACCAGGTACCGTTTCGCCTCAATTATAAATTTCCGGCGAAAGGTGTTTATCAATTCAGTATTGAACAAAACATGCGCGATAACCCACTACATGAGGTAAGCGATGTGGGGTTGAGGGTTGAAAAGGCTGCTCCGTAAATACTAGTTAAAAAAAAGATTCGAGAAGAAACTTGGTGGGGTTGATAAATATTTATAAACATGAAAAAAATCTTATCCATCGATGGCGGCGGTATCCGCGGAATAATACCGGGCCAGGTTTTAATTGCTTTAGAAGCCAAACTTCAGCAAAAAACCAATAACCCCAATGCAAGGATAGCCGATTTCTTCGACTTTTTCGCCGGGACAAGCACCGGGGGAATTTTAACCTGTATTTTATTATGCCCCGATGAAAACGATCCAACTAAAGCAAGGTTTTCGGCACAGGAGGCAGTTAACCTGTACATTCAAAATGGCAATAGTATTTTTGATGCCAACTTTTTTGATAAGGTAAGAACCGTTGTTTGGAAGGCCAAGTATAAAGCAAGTGGTATAGAAGCCTGTCTCGCTAAATATTTTGACCAATTGAAGTTAAACCAGCTTTTGAAACCATGTATTGTTACTTCCTACGATATTGGCAATAGGGACACCAAGTTTTTTGCCCAGCATGATTATGCTAAACTGGGCGATAAAGCCAACTTTTGGGTGAAGGATGTTTGCAGGGCCACGTCAGCGGCGCCCACATATTTTCAGCCGGAGCTTATTAAGTCTCTGTCGGGCGATGAGTATGCTTGTGTCGACGGTGGCATGTTTGCCAATAATCCGGCGCTATGCGCCTATTCGGAGGTACGCAATGCAAAAGGGAACCCCACAGCAAAGGATATGTTTGTGGTTTCTATCGGTACAGGAAGCGCCAATAAACTATACCCTTACGCACAAGCAAAAAACTGGGGAGATATAGGGTGGGTGCGGCCGGTTATTGATATTATGATGGCAGGTGCGGCCGAAGTGACGGATTACCACCTCCTGAAAATGTTTTCGGCACAAAACCACCAGGACAACTATATACGGATACAACCTACCAGCCTGGGCGATGCCAACCCGGAAATGGACGATGCCTCAAAGACAAATATTGACGCGCTGATAAAATTGGGTACCGAAACTGCCCAAAACTGCCCCGAACTGGACAGGATAGTTGATATGCTTGTTATGGGGAGTGACCCGGTTGAGTTTTAGGAAGGAATTGTTATATTTTTTTAATCCGTTTGACGTAAAATTAAATTGTAATTATTGGTATATCCTGTAAGGGTAGGTTATAAACATATAAAGGATAAAATTTATTAACAACTTTAATATAATAATTAAAGTTTGGATTTACTCTTGTGAAATAGTACATCCCATTAGAGTCTGTGGATGTATAGGCCCCGCATACCCAATTATTAGTATAAGAATTAAAATACCAAAACTCAACACGTAATCCGGGCACAGGGTAATACAAATTCGAATAAGGATTATAGTTTTGTATTTTTCCCCTCAAGTCGGTTGCTTTAGTAACAGAAAAAACACTTAAAAAAGCAATAAAAATTGCAAATTTTAGAGTCTTTTTCATCCCTTATAAATTTGGTTTAGGTAATTGATTCACATTACTAACAATACTATCTTTTGAAAAATGACCGGCTTTATATATATTAGTTTTTCCTAATTTAAATATCCCTAAATCTATAGTACTTTTATCAATATTTTTATGCACATCAAAATCTGAGGTATGTAAACTCAAATGTCTGAAACCCGGTACATCCATTTCAACGGTTGCTGTAGATGCATTTAATAGCTCATTGGGGAGATAAAAATCAATTTCTCCATTATCCTTTTTACTATAGTTAGGTGGTATATATTGCATATTAAATCCCTGGAAACTTTCATTGAATTCGTCATTACTTAATTCTGTTTTATTGTCTTTTTCAACCAGATCAATCTTACATTTTACTAACCACATATGTTTGGTTTCTTGTTGATATGCGATGTCTTTATCGACAGAATCTAAAAAACGATTGCCGAAATAATAGTGAATACATATAAACAATATGAAATATATAGCAAATGCTCCTCCGGTTTCAATTTTTAAACCCCAAAGTGTGCCAGTAACCCCCGTACTCTCACCGCTTATATTTTGCACTTTTAAAACTTTGTAACAAAAAAATGCCGGGATTAATGGAAACAATATCCAGGCAATAAAATATAGAATTTGCTGCATAGTTGAATTTTTATTTAAAAATAAAACTATTATTTCTAATAGTCAAGTAGTTACGAGATCAATGTTTAATTAAATAATATCCTTGAGAAAAATAGTAGTGCGGTAGCAACAGCTAAGGGGCTATTTATAAACCCTCAACATCACCACGCTATGTGGTGCTAATGTTTTGCTAAAAGCCTTATTGGTTTTACCCAAATCTTTCTTAGCCCATAGATCACGCACGTTGTAGGTCGCGGTATTAAAATCTATCGACATACCAGACAGGTCGTCTTTTAAAGCATTTTCGGCCCAATTAAAGCTGATGGTTCGCGGATTGAATGAACTGTTTAAAAAGCAAACAGCCGCCCCATTTTTTAAAGGTTTAACCCAGGTTTGTACGCTGTCTTTTTCGGTATATTTATAAGCTTCTACCCCAAGCGGGTCCTGGTCAACGGCTATCACTTCTTTATTGGTTAAAATAGCTAAGGTTTCCGGGGTCATTATACGCAAGTCGTTACCGGCCATGAGCGGGGCAGCGAGCATGCACCACATTGAGAAATGCGCGCGATCCTCATCAACCGTCATGCCGTTGCCCACCTCCAGCATGTCGGGGTCGTTCCAATGACCCGGTCCTGCATATTTTCGGATAGCGTTTTGCGAACTAATAATTTTCAGCACACTGCCTGGCGACCATCCCGCCATATTTTTTTTAATGCCCGAAAACATCGGCCCAATATCGTCGGTAGTGCGCCATAAATGGCCTACCGGGGCGGCCCATTCCCAGGGATTGTTCCTTCCCCATTCACAAAGGCTGAATACCATAGGGTGTCCCGCTGTTTTTATAGCTTTGCTCATGGTAGTATAGGCTTCCTTAGCATTTATTCCGGTGGTATTGCACCAGTCGAATTTTAAATAGTCAACACCCCATGCTGCATATTGCCGGGCATCCTGGTATTCATATCCGCGGGTGCCGGGGTAACCCGCACAGGTTTTAGTGCCTGCGCAATTATACAAACCAAACTTCAATCCCTTGCCATGTACGTAATCGGCAACGAACTTTATGCCGTGCGGAAATCTTTTGGGATCAGTAACCAGGTTGCCGTTGTTATCTCTTTCTAAAGCCATCCAGGCATCATCAAGCACCAGGTAATTGTATCCGGCGTCTTTCATTCCGCTTGCTGCCAGTTTATCGGCAATATCAAGCACCAGTTTTTCATTAATATTTGTTTTAAATGTGTTCCAGCTGTTCCAGCCCATAGGCGGGGTTAGGGCCAGGCCCTCAAACTTTTGCGCGCTAACAATGCTTGTAACAAGGCAAAGCAGTACTAAAGGCAAGAACTTTAGCGGTGTTTTTATCATGATCATCAGACGGTTAACTGCATAAATAATCTATAAAAATGCTAAAAGTTTTGTTTTATTTGCAATAACATGTGAAGCTTTTTATGACCGAAGTTAACCAGATGATCGGTATCGGGCAATTTAGCCCCGGATTTTTTAAATGTAGCGCCGGTAAGTTATATAAAACAAAAACCCATCCTTAAACCATCGCTGCGAATGCTTATTCTGAAGCAATTTTTTTTAGCTCATTCTTTAAACCCATAAACGAATTATAAGGACCAACGGCTAAGGTGGTGTTTACCAGCCATGCAGGGATGCTTCCGCCGGGGTTTACGCTAAAGGTATAGTCAACTTTTAAGGTATGATCGTCAACTACAATAACTCGCCATACAGCAAGCGAGTACGGAACACGTATCAGGTCAGGGTTTTTAGGCAAATAATCGGGCAGGCTTTTGGCCTGTATCTCAAACCGGTTAGCTGTACTGTCAGGGATCACGGTAAGCTGCACGATCAGGTCACGGTCTTTTATGGGCCATGGCAAACGCGATATCGAATAAAAAACAATCTGCTCCGGGTTTACTGTTTTTAGCAACGTGGCTTTTCTTGTGCTGTAAACCCATTCATCATAGTGTTTAATATCCTGCAGCGCTTTTATCAATTGTGCTTTCGTGGTGGTTAATTCGCAAATAACCCTTAACTCTTTAAGGTTCCCGGTTAAAGGAGTGCGGGTAAACACCTCTATGCCATTTTCATTTCTTTTCAGCTCCCACTTCCCCTGGCTAAAAGCCGCCGAAAGGGCAGTAATTAAAATAATAATGGTGGATAATGCTTTTTTAAACATACTTATATCAGGCCTGGTAACGGAATACATCATTTACAAAAATGCATTACCGCTTAAAACTACGGGTTATAGCTGTATATTTAACGCATTGCGGCGAAATATATTTGATTGATAGGATTTTATGTGGTTAATACCATACCTGTTTATTATCCTGTTAAATAAACGTAAATTATCCAACAAATGAAAACAATAATAATATCAATCCTGATAATAGGAATATTTGCGGTAAAAGGCAAATGCCCGGTAGCCAACTTTCAAGGCAACTGGAAAGACCAAATACCAGCCAGAGCATTTAGTTTAAAATTAAATCAGGCCTCGGGTAATTTAAAGGGTAATCACTGTGCTATTACTCCAGATGGAAATCGTATAGATTGCGCATTAGATGATACAGACGTATCAATAACCGGTACTATTTCCAATGCCGATTCAGTAATTGTAACTGTAAAAAGCTTTTACTCAAATACAACAGGCACAGCAGTAATTAAAAAAATTGATGACAACACTATTTCATGGAGAATACTTACAGCACCTTTGGGAGTATTTTATATTTTCAATAGCGCCATTTTAATACGACAATAAAAGGGTTTCCCTTTAGATACTTTTTAATAGTACGCGTTTTCGAAATTAAATCTTTAAAGCCCATGTTGGTGTTTCCAACATGGGCTTTTTCTGTTCCCGCAGATTCTCTCAACGAGGACCCTGCGGGGGCAGTACCAAAACTTCAACCCCCGCCGTTTACGGGCGTTCACGCAGCGTTCACGAGCGTTCACGCTCTAAAACCGTGAACGCTTTTATTAGTTGATTATCAGCAAGTTAAAAAAAACAGCGGTCTAATAATCCTGACGAATAAGTGTGTATTTGGGATAAACTCGTATACCGCACAAGTAGTTAAAAATAACACCTCCTCGTAGGGTCATCCAAGCTGGAGCGGGAACTATGGTTGTTTTTC